>USSR01000084.1 GCA_900557355.1 uncultured Bacteroides sp. | reverse complement strand
CACAAGCAAGTGTGGCAGGACAGATTCATGTTAGTCCGGATTGGCTATCTGCGGCAAATACAGTAGGTGCCACAGGTGGTAAGATTATCTCTCCACAAAGTATTGCCATTGCTACTTCTGCGGGAAACCAACAGGGAAAAGAAGGGGAAATACTGAAAGCGGCCATTCCTTATGCGTTAGTGTATGTGGCGATTGCCGGAATTGTTGTTTATATTTTCAGTTAACAAACCAAAAGTGCATAAAGAATAAATAGAGATATGAAGCAAAAGCCATTTATCCCTTCACCCCTTCACCTTTCCCTGTTCATCGGTGTTTGCGGGTGAAGGACAGCCCTTCACCAAGAGTTCACTCCCCTATTTCATTATAGCAAATCGGAATATGCTTATAGCTAAATGCAGTATGCTCATAGCATTTATTTTTCTTCCTGATAGTTGAAACAAACATTGGGATATTTATTTTAAATACGCTAAATGATTGAAACAAACTCTTTGATTTTTGTAAAGCATCGCTTTAAGTAGGCTAAAGCTATGCTTTGCATACTCTAAAGCATAGCTTTATATTCACCAAACAAGTACACAAGGAAAGGGCGGGTGAATCAGCTATCCTTCACCTTGTATATACCTATTCATCAGCCTTTACAACAAAAGATGAAGGGGACAACATCATACCTTTTTTTGTATATCAGTAAATGAGTAAGGATATTCTGTATTCATCGTATTCATATATTCGACACTGAATTTTAAATATTGCACTTTTGCCTCATTTACCATATTCATTTTTGTCAGAGACTGAATTGCATAACAAAGAGCCTCATCATTTATAGGATCAATATAAAATAAACTCTCACAAAGTGCAACAACTATCTTATACGCTTCTTTTTTAAAACAATTTTCGATCTCAATCAATAATACCGGTTCTAATTTTTGCTCAAGATTTCCTTTGAAAGAATCGAACTCTGGCATATCAATTGACCGAAGAAACTTCCCGCGAGATACAATTCCAATTAGTTCTGTCGCATTTCCTCCAGTATTATTTATCATCAAAAGTTTGACGCAAGCAAGGTAATCACAATAAAATTCATCCGTGTATTCAATCCTGAACAAACCTTTATCATATACAAGTTCAATTCCATCAATTTCTTTTAAGATTCCTCTTACATGATTAATGGCAACCCCACGTGAATTTTTCACCTTATCTTCAGATTTACCGGGCCAAAACAATTCACTTAGCCTTTGTGATGAGATACCTCCTTTAGGGCTATATTGAAGAATTGATAAGAATACCTGTTTTAATTTGGTACTAAACATATAGGTTATATCCTTATTCTGTCTGTCACGTACCATAAACTCCCCAAACAAATAAACGCTATTAGCTTTTACTGAATTTTGTTCCAAAGAAGTAGAACATTTTACATTTACTGGATTTATAACAGTTTTTTTATCATTTGCTCCTTGTTTCTCATGGGAACGACGTCTGATAAAAAAGATCAAAGCAGATATAATTACTATAACTAATAATATAAGTAATGCTATCAATATTTGGAAAGTAAATTCACTATTTCTACTGTGAGGTTTGTATGCACTCAATGACGCATGACTTATCGGAGGAAAAGCCAATGAATACACACCTACACTGGAAGATATATCATCGTCGTCAAATTCCTGAACCACCGCAAAGAGTTTATTGAGTTTGTCACTATAATACAAATTAGCTTTCGTTTTTATCTTTTCGGAACGTATAGGTATAGAGTCACCTAATATTTGAAAAGCTCCGTCTTTGAATGCAAAACGATATAATTTGAGATAAGTATTAGAACAATGTTCCGGATAACAAAGCGTATAAAAATAAGAATCATCCTGAATAACCATTTCTCTTACAGGAACTATGTTTTCTCTATTCCATGGTATTTCCCACAGCTTGGAAACCGTGTTATTGTTCAAGTCTACTTTATGTAAATCATAAAAATATTGACGTCCCACTATTTGTTCGCCTGATTCATTACCCATACCTCCATATATATAGAGAGAATTGTCATCCTTACGGTATCCCATTGATGAAAAATAGCGTGGTTCTATCCGGTCTCCTTTCAAAACTACCGAGTCCAGTCTGTTTTTGTTATAATTATACACATACAGTTCTTTACTATAGTATATGTCTCCAAAACCGCCAAATATGAAATGCCGTTCATTCTCCCGATCATAAGCAACACTATGGTGATGAAGTTGCATGGGTAAGTTTTCATTGCTCACTACAGTCCATTCTTTCGCTCGCAAATCCAAAGTTGCAACTGTCGGTCCGCCAGCATCATCTACATGAACTTCATATACATAAAGTTTATTAGCTTCACTATTCCAAAAATTTGTTCCCAGAAAAATATCGATAGGACATTTATTTGCAAAACTACTATATATTACATCACCCGAGTACAAATTATAGGTAATAAGAGTATCTTTATTAAATATGTAGATATTATCCGTAAGATCATCAAAATTATAGCCTGCTACACTAGAAGATGTAAACTTATACTTCTGTGCCCAATTATAAGACTCATTTATAAGCCATTTCGGATTACTAACTTGTCCGAATACTTTTCCCTCAATAGAGTGAACCTCCTCTCCTTCACTTTCATCTAAAGGAAAATTGTACTGTTGTTTATCATCAAAAATTACAAGTTGTCTTATTGAGAAAACTGGCACATCAATCATATAATCACTCTTTCCAAAATATATGTCTGGAGTCCATTTAGAAGGTAACTCAAGGTTGTGTACAAAAAAATTTTGTTGTTTGATTGCAAGACATAAAGAATCTTTTTGTAAATCAAATTTTATTGATACTTGAAACCAACGAGATGCTACTAAATCCTTAGTCTCAAATTTGGCAGCAATGAGACTATTCTTTCCTTCTTCGTTTAATTTAAACACAGAGAATATACCATCGTTATAATAAGATAAATTATATATCTTATTATTTTCATTCTTTATCCTAACGATATAACCTAAACGAGAAGGACGCGTTAATGACATTTCAAAACTTATATTAAACTTATCCGAAAACTGAATAGGCGTATCATTAAAAACATTATAGGATGTACGCTCATCAATGGGATAATCATTCCCTTTAAATTCTAATCCTTGCCCGTATAAGGTCGATGATAAGAAAAATATACTTATTATAGCTATGATATGGCAAGATGACAACTTCATAATATTTTATTTGTGTGTTTCTAATCAAAGAATTGAATGCAAATTTAAAATAAAATATCAAATTGCAATAAGCTTAACACCTTTAATATTCATTTTTTTTTCAAAATTATTCTCCAAGAAGAAATAATCATAACTAGTATCTCTCCTATTTTTAAATAAACCACTATTAAAGAAGCGCTTAGTTCCACAGAGATATATCCAGGTATCATATTTATAGAAAAAAAGCTTCTGTATATGTTTACATTAATGAAAAACAATGAACTCTCAACATTATTGATATATCAAAATATTGACTTTAAATGGCAAAGATTAATGTATTTCCTAGATAAATAACCGCTTTTTAACCTATAAATTAACCGTCATGCTCTTTTTTTGCTAAAAATTATACAACGAATTATAATGCATATAAAAATCAAAAAAAGAAAAACACATTTGACAATTCCGGTAAACTTACAATACATAGATATTTAATTATGAAAAACAAAAAACTTTATTTTGAATTGCGTATGAAACTAATGAAAAACTTACGAACGTTTACGTTCTTTATGTTAGCGGGAGCTATCGCTTTCACAACTAGTTCGTGTAGCGATGACGATGATTCGACCAAGTCCGACTATGGCACTGTAACAGGTATGGTAACTGACGAAAACAACACATCTATCAGTGGTGTTGCAGTTACTATTTCTGATGTCGAAGGTTCTACAGCTACTGGTGCCGATGGAAAGTACTCTTTCTCCAATGTACCTATGGATAAACGTACCATTACATTTACCAAAAAAAATTATCTGACTACCAGCGCAACTGTTTTAGCCGGCAAGTTCGATGCTAATAAAGTAGCATCTATAAGTATTCAGATGCTAAGTGCAGCAGCAAAGGTTATGGGTACTGTAACTGATGCTAAGAACAACAATGCTCCTCTTGCAGGGGTAACAGTAAAACTGGGGTCATTGACTACAACTACCGACAATGATGGTACATACTTATTTGAAAGTCTCATTATTGATGATTATTCTATTACATTTAGTAAAACCGGTTATGTAGCAGTTTCAAGGGATATCAAGAAAGCCCAGTTTATAGATAAGATAGCCACTCTCGATATTCGCTTGGGTGGAGTAGAAGTATTGCCAGGTTTAACAGCTGATGATTTGAAAGAGGCTGATAAATGGCTTTATAATGAATACAGAGGCGGAAAAAATGCCGATAGCTATCCTCATTGGGATTGGTCAACCGATTATATGTGTACTTTGAGTTTCTGGGGCAATATGGAAGAACAGCCTGAAGGAACCACTCTAAGAATTAGAAATACGGGGGATGAACAAAAAAATCCGGCCAATCTGGATGCATTTGATTCTTATACTTATGGCAGCAAGAAGATTACGGAAGACAACAAGATATTGTCATTAAGAATCCGTACTCATGGTGCAGATGACAAGGCTCCAGCGTATTTTGGAGTACAAGTAGTAGATCTTTCTACTGCAGAACCTGTAGCTGTGAAAGTGGGAGAAACCAAAACCTGTGGTTCGCAAAGTTATACTGATTATGATTTCGACTTAAGCGACTATGTTGGAAAAGAAGTTATTATAGCTATCGGAATCTATCGTACCGCAACAGGTGATTATTGGAAACAATTGGTTCTTCGCGCTATACGCTTCGCTCCACAAAAAGTCGAAGGATGGAACTGGTTGCCCGGCACCGCTATCACAGGTTTGGAAGAATGGAAGTTAACTGCAGAAATGGTCCGTTCAACAATGGTTCAAACAACTAAATTATTCACTGGAATAAGCCCCATTCGCGGTGGTAGCGGCGATTATTATGCAGCATACCGTGAGTGGCGAAATGTAAATCATATAGCCTATTGTTGGGCATTTATGCCGACAGTAAAAGACCCAGAAGTATTCCCCAGTGAAGGTTATCTGATAAAAACAACAGGGAACGGAGCCGCTAATACCAATAAACCTGAGGCCTACTTCTATGCTAAATTTGCAATTGCAGAAGGAAATAATAAATTAACGTTGAAAACCCGCACGTTTGGTGATCAATGGACATTCTTTAAACTTACTGTTATCAAAGAAGACGGAACATTCATCAATCTAAATCCAATATCTAATACGGCCAGAGAAGCAGCTGCTGCAGAAAATGGTTGTTGGAAGTTCAAACATGATGCAGGAGGTCCGGACAATCCGAATACCTATGCTACATTCGTATACGACCTGGCTCAATTTAACGGCAGTAATGTAGTGTTAGCCATAGGCGTATTTAATGGAGAAAAGAGCAGCAATGAAAATAAGCTGGTATTCCACAGCGTCGAATTAAACTAAAAAAAGACCCTGTTCTTACTCGAATCTTTTGCTTGTTTGCCTATTTATCAGGCTAAAGATTCGAGTAGTAACCAGTTCATACTGAATAAAAACATAACTAAATTTTAATAATTATCATTATGATGAAAACACAACGTGCAAAAAAAATGCAATATCTGTATTCTTGCATTCTTATGGTGTTTCTTCTGACTTTGAGCTCACCATCATGGGCGCAGAAAAGAACCATATCAGGTATTGTTACAGATGAAACCAATGAACCTGTAATCGGGGCCAATGTTGTAATCAAAAACACAACCGTAGGTACGATAACTGGCATAGATGGTCAATATCGTATTGAAGCTCCGGATAATGCTATTTTAGTATTCTCTTTTATAGGCTATAATTCTATAGAAGAAAAAGTGAATGGACGTACACAAATCAATGTTTCTATGAAATCGAACGACATCACTCTTAGTGATGTAGTAGTTGTGGGATATGGTGTACAGAAAAAAGTAAGCCTTACCGGTGCAATAGCAGGAGTGAGAAGTACCGACCTATTGAAAACAAAAAATGAGAATCCGCAGAATATGCTTACCGGTAAAATCTCCGGAGTACGCGTATGGCAAAAAAGTGCCGAACCCGGATCTTATAGTAATAACTTTGATATTCGTGGATATGATGCTCCATTGGTCATCATTGACGGTGTTCCTCGTGACGTGCAAGACTTCCAACGTTTGAATGCTAATGACATCGACGATATATCTGTACTGAAAGATGCTTCGGCTGCTATTTACGGGGTACGTTCTGCCAATGGTGTTATATTAGTAACTACTAAAAAAGGCTCAAAAGAGGGAAAAACAAAAGTCTCATACAATGGTTCCTTTACCATCCAACAGCCATCTGACATGCCTAAACTGGCCGATCCGTATGGAACAATGACTTTATATAATGAAAAGGCGATGAATAAAGTAGATGGTGGGAATATTATATACGGTGAAGATCAGTTCGAAGCTTTCCGCAATGGTTCCCGCCGAGCTACAGATTGGAATTCATTAATATTTTCAGACCATTCTCCGCAAACTCAACACGATATCAGCATCTCAGGAGGAAATGAAAGAACCCAATATTATATAGGTATGGGATATTTCTATCAGGAAGGATTTTTCAAATCAGGAGATTTGAATTATGAGAAATATAATATTCGTTCTAACATCTCGACAAGAATTCTTAAAGGATTGACTTTCGAACTCAATCTTAGTGCTTTCCTCGATGAACGAAATTCTCCTTATTACAGTTCAGTCGATATTATTCGCAACTATTGGTCACAAGGGGTATTATATCCAGCGTATGCTGATCCGGAAAATACAATGCTAAATTACAAAGGATTAGAATTGGAAAATAATACGGTTGCCTTCATGACTTCCGACGTATCGGGATACAAAAAGAACAAACAGAAAAATATCCAATCTTCAGCATCACTCAATTATGATTTTGGAACAATAACTCCTGTTTTAAAAGGTTTGTCGGCAAAAGCATTGTTTAGTTACGATTATCGATTGGACAACAATGAAAGTTACCGTAAGGAATATTATCAATATGCTTATGATGATTTGACCGATACCTATACTCAAAAATTGTACAACAACAGTTCTCCGAGCAACCTCCTTCGAAAAATGTACGATAAACAACAGACTCTAGCTCAGTTGATATTGAATTATAATCGCACATTTGGTGAACATTCCATAAGTGGATTAGTTGGTTGGGAAACTCAGTAACGTCAGGGAGATAACTTCTATGCTCAACGTAATCTGGCTTTCAGCGTTCCATATCTTTTTGTAGGCGAAGACACTGCCCAACAAGGTGGAATGTATTCAGGTAACTCCGATCTGTATGAAGAAGCTAATTCGGCATTAATAGGTAGAGTGAATTATGCGTATGGAAGCCGTTATCTACTTGAAGCTCAATTCCGTTATGATGGATCTTCCAAATTTGCCAAAGGGCATAAATGGGGGTTCTTCCCTTCCATATCAGCAGGATGGCGTATCTCTGAAGAGCCGTTTTTCAAATCAATATCTGCTCTTTCTTTTGTGAATCAGTTGAAGGTACGTGCCAGCTATGGTGTATTAGGAGATGATTTAAGTAATAATTGGAATTATGAATGGGCACAAGGATATAATTATCCTGCTACCGGCGAAAACGCTGAAAAAGGGTATTATAATCATTACGCTCCGGGATTTGTTTTTGGTGATAAATTCGTTTATGCCGCCTCACCGAAACCTCTTCCTAATGAAGGTATCTCATGGTACGAATCAAGAACATTCGACATTGGTGTAGACTTTGAAAGGTGGGTTGTTTTTTTTGTTTTTGTGATTGCCTATTTCGCCCGCCGCCGCAAAAATATGTTTGCCCGTAGTAGCGGAGATTTACCAACAGTTATAGGCGCTGAAGCTCCATTAGAGAACGTTAACAGCGACCGTCAATTTGGTATAGACCTGGAGCTTACACACCGGAATAAAATAGGAGATTTTTCTTATAAGGTAAAAGCAATAGGTACTATTACTCGTAGAAAACACATGACTGCAGTCGATAAAGGTCCTTGGTCCAGTTCTTATGACAGATGGCGCAACGATAATTTAAACAACCGTTATCAAGGCGTTCAATTCGGTTATAATTCAGCAGGACGTTACACTGATTGGAATGACATCTGGACATACCCTATTTATAAAGACAGAGATATACTCCCTGGAGATTACAAGTATGTAGACTGGAATGGAGATGGTGAAATCAATGGTCAAGATGAACATCCTTTTGCATTCGATCAAACACCTTGGTTAAATAACAGTTTGAATTTGGACTTCGCGTATAAGAATTTTGATCTGAACATATTATTTCAAGGTTCTGCCCTCGGTTCAATGGAATATAAAGAACCTTTATATAATATATGGGGTGAAAATGGCGGAGGTGCTTTGGAGCAATTCCTCGATCGTTGGCATCCGACAGACCCTCTGGCTGACCCCTACGATCCGAAGACTAAATGGGTAAGCGGTCACTATGGATATACGGGCCATTATCCAAAAGGGAACTCTGAATTCAATCGCGTCAGCACAGCTTATTTACGTCTTAAGAGTATAGAAATTGGCTATACCCTTCCTCGGATAAAAGCTTTGTCGACCATGAACCTTCGCATATTTGCCAATGCCTACAACCTGTTTACAATAACAGGCGTGAAATTTGTCGACCCGGAACATCCTGACGACGATTTGGGTAGAATGTATCCGTTAAACAAAACCTATACAGTAGGAATGTCTCTTTCTTTCTAAGGTTTTGAATAAAAAATAATTTAAAATATTATCTATATGAAAAAGATATTTATATTATCATTGTTTAGTCTCCTATTATTCAGTGGTTGCAATGATCTGGATATTGCCCCCAAGAATCTCATTACCGATAAAGACTTAATAGGAAGTGAATCGGGAATGGATATTTACATGGCACGAATGTACAGTAATATGCCTTTCGAGGATTTTAAATATATGGCAAGATGGGGATTCAATTTCAGTTCCTGGCTAGGTGCAATGGGTATTGAAGGCACAGGTGAGGCTGTTGGCAGAGATGACATCTGCAAAACCTTCACAGGTGAAGATACTCAATATTGGGGAAAATCATTTCCTTTGTTGCGTGATGCCAACTTTCTAATTGAAAACCTGCCGAAATACGCAGATAACTTTGCTGGTAATGTTTATAATCACTATATGGGTGAGGCTTATTTCGTAAGAGCTTTTGTCTTTTACACAATGGCAAAGCGCTATGGTGGTGTGCCGTTAGTTACAAGAGTAATACAATACCCGGCTGATGAAAGTACGCTGGAAGTTCCCCGTTCGTCGGAGGAAGAGACATGGAACCAGGTGTTATCTGACTTTGACACAGCCATATCACTGTTAAGTAACAAACCGTTAAAGGATGGCTATTCAAGTAAATACATCGCATTAGCATTCAAATCCGAAGCGATGCTATACGCAGGGTCCGTTGCTAAATATAATGAGAAAGTTCAGGGACGTCTTACAGGATTAGGACGCAAAACCGGTGTACGTGTTATCGGATTCGACGAGAGCCGGTGGGAAGACGTATCTAAAAAATATTTTACAGAGGCTTATAAAGCAGCCCGTGAAGTAATGATAAATGGCGGTTATGATCTGTATAAGAAAAAATGGGCTGCAAACGATAAAGAAGCCCAATATCAGAATATGGTAGATATGTTTAGCGATCTGACTAGTCCGGAAAATATATATGTAAGAAAATACATATATCCAACCATCACACACGGATATGACGCTTACAGTGCTCCACTAATATTCCGCGCTCCGCTATCATCTGAAACGTGTCCGACTCTTGATTTTGTAGAATTATTTGATGGCTTCGAACATTATGCTGATGGAACAATGAAAGTAACTGACGGTGCTTCCAACACTGATGGCAACTATCTGCTGTTTAATACACCGATGGATTTCTTTAAAAATGCGGAACCTCGCTTACGTGCCTATGTGATCTTCCCCGGTGATATGTTTAAGGGTAGAGAAATTGAAATCAGAGCGGGAATATATACCGGAGCAACTCCAATCAAACCTTTTTTCAATGATTACTCTTTTGCCAATGCCGATACTCACTATCAGGATTTAAATGCATATACCGGCAAGCCCAAAACATTATATCTCAGTCCTAAGATGGAAAATCAGGAAGTTGTAAAATATGAAGGTAAAGATATGACTGCAGGCGGAGAAAATGGTCCGTTCTATGACCAGGGAGAATCGGCAATAACCGGATTTTATGGACGTAAATGGCTAAACCCAGATCCATCGTTTGCAGCAGGCGAAGGAAAATCAGCACAACCTTTTATATTGATGCGTTATGCTGAAGTTCTGCTCAATGCGGCCGAAGCAGCAATAGAGTTATCTTTAGCCGGAGTAACATCTCCCGATGGAGAAAATCTTCTCCAGCTGGCAACCAAAGCGGTAAATGATATCCGTGAACGTGCAGGAGCTACTCTGTTGACAAGTAACCTGACAGCTACAGAAGGAGGACGTGACATCGTACGGAAAGAACGTCGTAAAGAATTAGCCTTTGAACATAAGACTAAATGGGATTTGCGTCGTTGGCGTGTACAAGACTACAATAATAGAAGCGGATTCTGGGGTGAAACAAGAGATAAAGATAAGTTTAGCAGTAATTCCCGCTACCGTTTCCGTGGATTATATCCATTCTTCTCAACGCAAGCTGGTAAATACTTCTTTGACGCTCGTTTCCAATGGACTTCAAACAGAACTGCTGACTACAGTACTATTGACTACTACTTCGGAATACCGGGTGGAGAAGTAACGAAGAGTCCGCTAATCGATCAGCAGCCTAACCGATAAAAGATAAGTGATATAAAAAACTAATTAAGAAACATAGAATATGAAAAAGATAACATTTTGTACCTTATTATGTGCACTGTTCACTTTCGGTTCCTGTGACATGTTCAGCGTTGACAATTATGATGAACCAGCGGAAACATTGCAAGGTGAAGTAGTAGATGTAGCTACAGGAGAAAAAGTGCTGACCGACCAAGGCAGTGAAGGTATTCGTGTGCGCTTGACTGAACTCAGTTGGGGTGATAATGTTCAGCACAACCCAGATTTTTATTGTATGCCCGATGGCACATTCCAGCATACAAAATTATTCAAAGGCACATACAATATCCGTATTGATGGTCCATTCATACCCCTAGTGCGAGAAGATAACTATGGAGTGCCTTTAGCTGATGAAACGATAGAGAAAGAAATATCAGGCATAACAAAAGTACGTTTTGAAGTAGAACCTTTCTTGAAAGTAGTCCTCATAGGTGAGCCGACAATCAGCAATGGCAAAATAACAGCAAAAGTCAAAGTAACGAGAGGTGTTAGCAAGGAGATTTTCAAAGAAAAGATTGAACCTCTAGGAGAATATAAAGACAGCTTTTTGAATATGACTGACATACAACTATTTGTGAGTTATTCTTCAACTGTTGGATATAGAGCACGAGACGATCGTTGGTCTAATAAGATAGAGTACACTGGAGCAGACTTTGAACCTCTTTTTGGAACGGAAGTTACCATCAAATCCAACGGTACAATACCTTCAGGCAGAACAGTATTTATACGAGCAGCTGCCCGTATAAACTACGAAACAGAAAGTGTCCGTCGCTGGAATTACAGTGAACCGATGGAAGTCTTAGTTCCGTAATTATAGATTAAAACAATCCTATTTTGAAAAGAGGTTATCCTCTTATCCTTACGTGGATAACCTCTTTCATAAATTTCATGTATAAAAAACAAGTTATGAATAAAAATAAAATAATCATCGTTTTCAGTTGGATATTAGGGGCCATGTTATTCGGGTGTTCCGATTCAGATGCCAATGAAAACAACAATTCCGGTGATAAAGGATTTACATACAGTGATGTAATTACAGCATACGATTCGTTTAATGAGTACTTATTCCAAGATTCCCGCCAAGTTTATCGTAGAGATGCAGGAAGTGGAACATCGGAGATTGCCGTAGGTTGGACACAAGCCATGATGTTTGATATGACGATAAACGCCTATAAACTCACAGGTGATAAAAAATATATGGACCTGATGGAAAGGCATTTCGAGGGATGTTCTAATGAGTTTACATTCGATTGGTATGATTACTCCCACTGGGATTTATATGACGATATGATGTGGTGGGTCGGTTCGTTAGCACGTGCATACTTGTTGACCAAAGATGATAAATACCTGAAAATATCAGAAGATGGGTTTTATAGAGTATGGAATGGAAAGCCACAATCAGAAGGAGGACATCCTTTGGATAAAGGTTCGTTCGATCCGAACAGCGGGGGCATGTACTGGGACTGGAAATTTGGTCGTACAGGGAAAATGGCATGCATCAACTATCCAACTATCATAGCTGCAATGGAGTTATATAAGGCTACAAACAACTCCGAGTATCTGGAAAAAGCAAAAACCGTTTATAAATGGGCTTCGGAAAATTTATTCAATCCGGTAACAGGTGCAGTAGCAGACTCTAAACATGATGGAAATGCTGATGCCGCTTGGACAATGCTTGTTTATAACCAAGCCACTTGCATGGGCTCTGCAGCCATGCTTTATCTTGTGACGAAAGATCAGACTTATCTAAATCATGCAAAAGCCGCTATGGATTATATTATAGCAAAGAAGTCAACAGCAAATAAAGTTTTAAGGCCGGAAGGTAATCCATCTCAAGAAGAATTAACAGACGAAAAAGGTATTTATAATGCCATCTTAGCCCAATATATACCTATTTTAATTAATGATTGCGGGCAAACCCAATACACCGAATACATAGAACGCAGCATCAATCTTGGCTGGAAAAATCGTGACAAGGAACGAAATCTGACTAATAAGTTCTTGGAGCGAGCTCCATTATCAACATCACCCCTGTCTTCTTATACAGCTTCCGGTATTCCTGCACTAATGCTAACTTTTCCGAATGTAAAAGACCGGAAATAAAGAAGTTTCATATATATATCCCTGTATGAGGGAATCAATAGGTAAATTATAATAATCATTTGTGCCTTTAATGTCTGTCTCATTAAAAGGCACAAATGATTTTCTTTATAAAGATAGAGGAACTTACTGAAAAAGACCCAAAAACACATATATTTGTCAGTGATTCCAAAAATTCAAATAGGTTATAATATAAAAACAGCATGAAATTACTTATTCAAAAAGCTATATTAGCCAATATTCTTCTTTTTATAGGCTATTCACTTTCAGCAGGAGAAATCAAAATAAAAATCGATAAGAGATATTTAAATATCCCTGTTTCTCATAAAGAGGACCGACATAAAATGACCTTTGAGGTAAAAGGCCAACCTGCCCTATCGGTTGTTATACGCCTTGCTCCCGATGAAGCTGATTATTGGGTATTTAAAGATGTTTCCAATCTGAAAGGGAAAACATTGACAATCAGCTATGAAGGAAATGAAAAAGGATTAAGCAACATCTATCAGGATGACAATATTAAAGGAGAGGATAACTTATATAAAGAGAACAACCGTCCTCAATTTCACTTTACAACCAAAAGAGGCTGGATCAATGATCCTAACGGACTTGTATATTATGATGGAGAATATCATCTTTTTTATCAGCATAATCCTTTCGAGCGAGAATGGGAAAATATGCATTGGGGACATGCTGTAAGCAAAGATTTGGTACATTGGGAAGAATTGACAGATGCCTTATATCCCGATCATTTGGGTGGAATGTTCTCCGGTTCGGCAGTCATAGATTATGGTAATACTGCCGGTTACAATAAAGGAGACACTCCGGCTATGATTGTTGCATATACAGCCGCCGGACCTGACAAGCAAGTACAATGTATTGCATATAGCCTCGACAAAGGACGCACATTTACAAAATATACAAATAATCCTGTGATAGACTCCAAACATATCTGGAACAGTCACGACACGCGGGATCCTAAAATATTCTGGTATACCTCCGGAAATCATTGGGTAATGGTATTGAATGAACGCGATGGACACTCCATATACACTTCGCCCGACCTGAAAAGCTGGAAATACGAAAGCCATGTTACAGGTTTCTGGGAATGTCCCGAACTTTTTGAGTTGGCAGTAGATGGAAATCCCAATAATAAAAAATGGGTAATGTATGGAGCTACAGGTACATATATGTTAGGTTCATTTGACGGCAAAACATTTATCCCGGAATCAGGAAAGTATTTTTATACCAAAGGAAGTCTGTATGCAGGACAAACATATACTAATATACCCAACAGTGACGGGCGTCGCATACAAATTGCCTGGGGACGTATTTCACACCCAAGTATGCCTTTTAATGGAATGATGTTATTGCCCACAGAATTAACTCTTCACACAACAAAAGAAGGAATTAGGCTATTCAGTAATCCGATTAAAGAAACCAAGCAATTATTTACTCCTTTGAAAAAATGGGCATCTTTGACATCTGATAAAGCAAACGATCATCTTAAAGAATTTCGCAATGCCGAAACTTTGAGAATCAAAACGACTTTCAAACTATCTCATGCTACAAGTGCCGGCATTGACCTTTTTGGTCAGCGAATCTTAGATTACGATATGAATGCAAATACAATCAACAGTGTGTTTTATTCTCCCGAAGATAGAAACAGTATGGAACTTACAGCCGATATTTACATAGACAAAACTTCCATCGAAGTATTCATAGACGGAGGGATATATTCCTATTCAATGGGAAGAAAAGCAGCAAACAACAATCAGGATGGAATCCGCTTTTGGGGAAATAATATTGCCGTAAAGAATCTGGAGATTTTTTCTGTGAAATCCATTTGGAATTAAAATGAGGTTATTCAATAAGTCTTCTAAAATGAACTTTCTCTTGCCACAGTTGCTTGTTGCAAGAGAAAGTTTGCTATCCATATAAATGCACCGGCTCATCTATTAATAATAAACTTTCTTTTGCTTACTAGTAAATTTGTATTTAGCCAATACCAAACTTGCAATGCACTAACAGTAAACTATAAATAAAGCTTTCATTTATATAATTAGAAGCTTTGTTTTTATAATTGCAAGTTTCATTTATAAAAACAGAACTTGCAATTATAGATTCCAACTAATGAGAAATAACTTTCCTCCCTATCCTTTAGAAGTTTATAATTAATAGAAAGGAAGTTTTCCCTTAATGTCCTGCAAATGGTTTGCAGTTAGTTAGCGGTTGACTTGAAAAAGCTATAGTATAGAAATCTTTGCTTATACCTGATATACGACTTCATGCGCTTCCGCCAGTTGAGGAACCTCCAGTTTATCCAAC
>USSR01000083.1 GCA_900557355.1 uncultured Bacteroides sp. | reverse complement strand
GTCCATAGCTTACAGTTGTTTTTCTTTGAGCAGGAAGTAACTCGATATCCATATCCCGATGCTGAACAGGACAGGGGTGCCGTAGTTGCAGAAAGCAATAATGGCTTCTGACGTGCTGCTTATCGGGAAATTATAGATGGGATAGGCTATGTTTGCTATCCAATATCCGTGGCTGTCGGCAGGTTCCCACAATGTCATTGAGAGTATAATCCCGAAAATGAGAATGAAGCAGGAACACAAAACGATGAAGGAATTTATCAGCTTCTGGCGTTTGAAGGCTATGCATCCGAGGAAAAAAGTTCCTTGCATCAAGCTGCATGACAGTATCTGGTCTTTTTCTATCAGGTGAAATTCAATGTGGCTGCCGAAGTGTTGCAGGTAGTCAGTGCCTGAGAGTATTAGTAACCCTTTTATGCTTGTTATCAGCAAGAAACAGAACAGCGGGAGTACGAGTAGATACTTCATCCACAAGTGCAGGAACTTCTCAAAAACGGAAGCGGGCATCAACAGGTATAGAGTGGAGGTCTGTTTGGTGATATTTATCTCCAACAGGCAGGGGGCGATGCAGAGAAACCACAGCACGTAGCGGCTGAGGGAGAAAGCCTGTGTATGTTCGATGTAATAGCTTGAGCCTTTGTTGATATCATACATCATGCAGAGAAGACAAATGCCCAGCACAATATCGGCACTCCATAGCAAGTGTCGGCCGGTTTCCTGTTTCTTGTACTGTTCCAGCAGGAAGAAACGTTTCAGGTTGAAGGTTGCATTCATATTCTTTGTTTATTTGAACATTGATTTTATCTTTTCCGGCACTTGCAGCACTGCTTTGTACAGCAGTTCTATATCCGGTGTATTTTCTTCTTCCTCTTCATTAGGCAACACGGAGAAATATCCGGGCAATTCCTGTTCGCTGTAAATGCTGTCTTCGGGCAGACTGTCTGTCCGGGCAAAGAGGAGGCGCTGGCTGATTTCGTCCAATGAACGGTTCAGCAAGATTTCGCCTTCGCCGAGGATGATGAGGTGATCCAGCAGGTTCTCGAAGTCGTGTGCCTGATGGGTAGAGATGAGGAGCGTACTGTCATCATCTATGCTGCGGCTGATGATACGTTTCAGAGCTTGTCGGGATGTGATGTCCAGTCCGTTTGTAGGCTCGTCGAGTATCAGGAGCGGGGTATGCAGTGCAAAGGCATACGCCAGCATCGCCTTCTTCTGCTGACCATAAGAAACTGCGGATAACTTCTGTTTCCTGTCAATCTTCAGTTCTTCAAGATTCTGTTCAAACTCTTTGTGGTTGAAGTGAGGATAGAAAGCGGAATGCCGTGTGGCAAAAGCGGAAATGCTTTCGGAAGGCATCTGCATTTCTTCGGGCAGAAAGAAGTAGCGGCTCAATAAGGCGGGTTCTCTTTTTGCCGGATTCATCCCATCAATGCTGCATTCTCCTTTCCAAGGAAAAAGTAGTCCGCAAAGGAGATGTATCAGTGTGGTTTTACCTACACCGTTCTCTCCCAGAAGTCCATATATTCCGTTGCCTATCTCCAAAGATATATCATTGAAAATAGGATGGTTAGACTTGTAGCCGTAGCTGATGTTTTCTATCTTTATCATAGTTTTTTAAGTGTTGCACTGATGTACAACACTGCAAACGTAGGGGAAGCTGAGGAGAAAAACAAGGAAGGGAGAGATTAATTAATATATTTTAGCAGTCAGCGAAGTCTTGTCGTAGTGGTATGCCGACTATTGTAACTTTTACAATTCAATGAATTTCCTTTTAAAAGGTCTGTTTTTCCCAATTTGTTTATATATAAGTTTTATTCTGGCTACATATCCGCAACGTTTGAAGCCTTTCGCCGAGGCGCGGTTTGAGGATTGTACATAGGCAAAAGTGACGGATTTACCTTGTTTCCGTGCTTCATACTCTCTTATGGCGATTATTTTCCGATGTAATCCTTCTCCCCTATGATAGGGGTTGGTATAGTCGTCAAACAGATAAGCTGTATTCGGATCCATCTTTCTGTTTATGAAGTTGTCGTGATTTGTTGAGATTGCGCCATAACATATCAGGTTATCGCCATCGTAGATTCCGTAGTATGAATATCCCGGTTGGTCAATAAACCTTTCAATTTGTTTCAACTTGCGATTATTAAACCACTTCCCATCGAATTTCATTTGCTTTCTGAAGTCATCCATTGTCATTTTGTGATACTGTACTAATGTGTCGGTATCTATGGTTTCGGGAAGCTCTTTGAAGTATGCTAAGTACTTAATGTAAGTAATACCCAGCATTCTCACGACTTTAAAGATTGTTTTGTACAGGCATCCTATTATGCCGTAACGTTTGATTATGTCTGTTAGCTTGTTCATTTTGACTGTCCGTTTTTATAAAATCAACCACACCGCCATCATGTGGCATATTGATCCTCCCAATACGAAGAAATGAAATATAGAATGCATATAACGTTGCCGGAAAGAGTAGAACACCGCTCCGGTGATGTAGCAAATGCCCTCACCGATCATCCAGTAGCACGTTCCTGCGGCAACGGCATATAGAGGTTTGAAGGCAACCAGTACGGACAGCCCCATAACGATGAAACAGATTGTTTCCACATTGCTATGTTCCTCCATTTTGCGGAAACTCGCGATAGTGCCGATGATAGCGCACAACCAGACAAAACCGAATAGTCCCCATCCCCAAGCGCCTTCGCTCCGCAGTGCAATGAGTGTGACGGGTGAATAACTGCCCGCAATATGCCAGTAGATAGCCGCATGGTCCCAATTCCGCAACCGCTTTTTCCAGGGATTATGGTATTTCAGCGCATGGTAGAGAGTAGAGGCAACGTAAGAGCCGAGCATGCCGAAGAGGTAGAGCCAGATGCCGAATACAGCCCAGAAGTTTCCACTCTGATAGCTTTTTACGAGAAATATCGTGCCGACAACAACTCCCATCAGGATGCCTGCGGCGTGCGAGAGGGTATTTATTCTCTCTTCGGCTTTTGTGTAGAAAAGTCCGTTTTGTTTCTTTTTCCGGGTGATGCTCATTTCTTCGGTTAGTACTCGTGACACTTCCGCAAAGGTATGCCTTTTGGGGCAGAAAGCAAAGATTTTCTATTTTATATTTTCGCCATCTCCCTATTGTAAGGTGTGCTTTTCGAAACTGTCCTTCTGAATGGAGTAACGGCAAGCCAGACGGTTCCAGTTCCAATGCCCGGTCGTACATATTGAGAGCAAGATATAGGTTCGACTGTCGGCCATAAGCCATGATGATGCCGTTTCCCACTTTTTGCAGACTGTCATTTATTTGATGAAGGTGGGCACGAATGGCAAGTAGTTCGTATTTCAGCAATGAATCGTTAGGAGCAACATCATTATATATATGCGGACGAATATTTATTCGTCCGCATACACCAAGAGAGTTTATTCAAAGCATCCGTAGCACGTCGGCAACAGCTTACGGTCGCCCAGCGTGTTATCCACACGCGCTACGTTTATCCAGAATTTGTTTTCGCGTACACTTTCTATCGGATAAACCGCCTTTTCCCGAGTATAGCTGTGTTCCCAGTTGTTGGCAACCACTTCATATTCGGGGTGCGGAGCGTTTATCAGAACATTGTCTTCCTTATCTGCTTTGCCTTCTTTCACTTCCTGAATTTCTTCCCAGATGTTTAACATTACATTAATGAAATTATCCAGCTCGCTGAGGCTTTCGCTTTCCGTAGGCTCTATCATCAGTGTACCGTGAACAGGGAAGGAGAGGGTAGGAGCATGATACCCATAATCCATCAATCGTTTGGCAATGTCATTCTCGCTGATACCTGTTTCTTCGTGAACCTTACGGCATTCCAATATCATCTCATGGCCTACGAAACCCGTAGCGCCACGATATACGATACCATACGTATCTTTCAGACAGGCTGCCAGATAATTAGCGCTGAGAATAGCGATTTTGGTAGCACGTGTCAATCCTTCCGTACCCATCATACGGATATATCCGTAAGTGATAGGCAAAATACCGGCGCTACCGAATGGGGCGGCAGATACAGTATTGGCAGGATTGCCGAACAGCGGATGTCCTGGCAAGAATGGGACGAGATGTTCTGCAACGCAGATAGGACCTACGCCCGGACCACCGCCACCATGAGGCGAAGCAAATGTCTTGTGCAGGTTCAGGTGGCAAACGTCGGCGCCAATAAAGCCGGGATTTGTCAGACCTACTTGCGCATTCATGTTGGCGCCGTCCATATATACCTGTGCTCCGCATTCATGGATGATGCGGCAGATTTCTACGATTTCTGTTTCAAAAATACCGTGAGTAGAAGGATAGGTAATCATCAGTGCGGCAAGGTCGTCTTTGTTTTCTTCCGCCTTGGCACGAAGATCATCCATGTCCACATTACCCTGTGCGTCGCAAGCACAAGTCACAGTAGTAAAACCGGCTTGGATGGCAGATGCCGGATTGGTGCCATGGGCTGAAGCGGGAATCAATATTTTATTGCGGTGCCCCTGACCGATGTTTTCCAGATAAGCGCGGATAACGCGAAGCCCTGTATATTCACCTGCCGCACCGGAATTCGGTTGCAGACTGACGCCTGCAAAGCCTGTGATGACTTTCAATTCTTCACTGAGATTGTTTATCAATTCACGGTAGCCCTCTGCCTGGTCCTCGGGAACAAGCGGATGCATGCACATGAATTCCGGACGACTGAGGGGCAGCATTTCCGCCGCAGCGTTCAGCTTCATGGTGCAGGAACCCAGGGAAATCATGGAGTGGGCAAGGGAAATATCCTTGCGATCGAGGCGTTTGATATAACGCATCATTTCCGTTTCTGTGTGATATTTATTGAACACTTCATGGGTCAGATAAGAACTCTGACGTTTCAGAGCCTTGCTGATAGTACTGTTTACGGGAATATCTTCTGCTTTTGTCCAATCCTTACCGGCGGCAATGGCAAAAATGGAGAGCAGGATGTTGGCAGCAGATACATCTGTTGTTTCATCGATACTCATACCTACATCTCCATTGTGGAAATAGCGCAAGTTAACTTCTTTACTCAAGGCAATGGTACGTATCTGTTGTGCAGATACAGTATCGGGCAATGCAAAACGTAGGGTGTCGAAGTATTGCTCGTTCACTTGTTTGTATCCCAGCTTGTTGATGTTCTTTTCGAGATATGCCGCAATGCTGTGAATGCGTTCGGCGATAGTGCGAATGCCTTCCGGTCCATGATATACGGCATAGAAACCTGCCATCGTTGCCAGCAACGCTTGTGCGGTACAGATATTTGAAGTGGCTTTTTCACGTTTGATATGTTGCTCACGGGTTTGCAAGGCCATACGATAACACAACTTTCCGTATTTGTCTTTTGACCAGCCAATGATACGTCCCGGAATGTTACGCTTGTACTCGTCACGTGTAGCAAAATAACCGGCAGACGGTCCACCGTAGAACATTGGTGTGCCGAGACGCTGCGTAGTACCGAATACAATGTCAGCTCCCCATTCTCCCGGAGGTGTGAGTAGGGCAAGACTCAAAATATCGGCGGCTACAGCCACTTTGCAGTTGGCAGCGTGAGCTTTCTCTACAAAGGTGCGGTAATCTTCCACATTTCCACTTGCATTGGGATATTGCAGTATGCAGGCAAAAATGTCCGGCGTCATTTCCATCTCGGAATATTTACCTGTGCGTATCTGGATACCTTGCGGGATGGCGCGTGTGGTCATTACTGCCAATATTTGTGGAAAAATCTTTTCGTCCACAAACACAACGTTTGCACCGGATTTCTGCATATCGCGCGGACGCAGGGCATACATCATACTGACGGCTTCGGCCGCAGCTGTTGCTTCATCCAGCAGGGAACAGTTGGCAAGAGGCATACCTGTTAGGTCGCAGACTGCTGTCTGGAAGTTCATCAACGCTTCGAGGCGTCCCTGTGAAACTTCTGTCTGGTAGGGAGTATAGGAGGTATACCATACGGGATTCTCAAATACATTCCGTTGGATAACGGCGGGGGCGGGGGTGATGGTATTATACCAGCCGAGGCCGATATACGTAGTGTAAAGTTTGTTTTTGCACGCTAATCGGGTGATGTGTTGGCCGAACTCATATTCTGTCATGGGTTCGGGGAGTGCTAATGGCTCTTTCAGCCGAATGTTGGCAGGAATGGTTTTATCTATCAACTCATCCAAACTGCCGACTCCAATTTTCCGGAGCATTTTCTCTTCATCTTTCTCGCTAATGCCGATGTGGCGGCAAGCTAATAGGTCGCTTTTCATGGTAGTATCTGTTTTTTTAAGTTTATCTGAAGAATGGATTTTCTGCCTTTTCAATGCCGATAGTAGTCGGAGCACCATGTCCGGGATAGACTATTGTCTCATTGGGCAATACGAACAGGCGGCTGCAAATATGTTCTTTCAGTTCGTCGAAGTTGCCGCCGGTGAGGTCGGCACGACCGATGCTACCTTGGAAGAGTACATCTCCGGAGAACATGCAGTGATCTGCAGCGCAGTAATAAACAAGGCTTCCCGGTGAGTGTCCCGGTACGTGAATAGCCTCCAGTGTTGTATTTCCAAAACTGATGATGTCTCCATCATGTAAATAGTGCCCTATTGGTGCAGGCAGTTCGTTCCAGTGAAAGCCAAACATACGGCTTTGTTTCGGAGCTTCATCAATCCAGAATTCATCGGCCTTATTAGCTTCTACTTGCAGACCGAATTCTTTAACCATGAAAGCATTTCCAAAGATATGATCCAGATGCAGGTGTGTGTTGAGGAGATGTTTTACGTTCAAACCGTTCTTGATAATGAAGTTCTTCAACGCTTGTTTTTCCTCCTCATAATAGCAACCGGGGTCTATCACGGTAGCTTCAAGGGTGTCGTCCCACAGAACGTAACAGTTCACGGGGAACATATTAAATTCAAACCTTTTTATTTTCATGATAGGTATATGTTAGTCATTATTTCTGTGATTAAGGCGCTACATAAACCACTTTTTTCGTTTCAAAGAATTCCTCCTCGAAATAATCTTTCAGATCGTACATCACAGTCTTGTTCTTGAAAGGCATAGTCTCATTGGCCAGCTCGCCGCCTTTCAGACAGATCAGTCCGTTGGGCAAAGCATTCTGTTGTTTGGGAGTGATATTCTTACGAATGATTTTCAGTAGATCGGCAAGCGGCATTACAGCACGACTTACAACGAAATCGAATAACTGCTTTTCCTCCTCAGCCCGGGCATGGCGGAAAGTGACATTTTTTAGTCCGATACTGTTGGCTACCTCCGTTGCTACGCGCACTTTCTTTCCAATACTGTCTACAAGGTGGAATTTCACTTCGGGAAATAAGATGGCAAGAGGAATACCGGGAAAGCCTCCTCCTGTTCCCAGATCCATGATATGGGTACCGGGTACGAAGCGTGTAACCTTGGCTATACCCAGTGAATGGAGTACATGATGTTCGTACAGATTCTCGATGTCTTTGCGTGATATGACGTTTATTTTAGCATTCCAGTCCGTATAGAGGTCATAGAGGGACGCGAATTGCTGCTTCTGCGTCTCTGTGAGGTCCGGGAAGTACTTTAGAATGATTTCCATGTTTATTTAAATATAAAATATAAACTATTAATTATTAATTGCGAGCCGGAATTATGAATCTGCATAGAATTAATATTTGATAATTAAGAATTCATAATTAACACCCCTTTTTCATCGCTCAGTAAATGCGACATGATTTCATAAGGCAGAGTGATTTCTACCGGTCCCATCACATAGGGAGCGATTTCATAAATATTATAATAGAAAGTGATTCCTTTTTCGCTCAGGTAGAAGTTCTCGGTTGGTTCCAGGTCTCCAGTGCTTGTATATCCCATTTCTTCTACTTCCTGGCGTGTAGTGGCCTTGTTATCTGCCATGAGTTGGTTCCATAGCAAGTCAGTGAGTGCTTCCTGATATTCTCCTACAAAAATATCGTCCAGACGTATCGGACTCAAAGTACGCAAGTCCATATTGAGGAAAGTGGACATATAAATGCCATGGGCGCCTCCGGTAAACTCGTTGTAATCGATGCGGTAAACCAGCAGATTCTTTTTGTAATATTGCACATGGCCTTCTACACCTTTATAATAGGAGTACCAGGCACTTATGGATGCTGAATCTTCTTTTTCCGCTTCATCTTTGGCGTACATGGGTTCCAGATCTTTCAGATAATCCTGGATACGGGTTTCTTTATAAGCTTTTACAGCCTCTTCGGGTGTCATCGTCATGTACTTGTCGCCGAAGCAGGCAGAGAGGAAATAGGTGTTGAGGCTATCTTTCAGTTTCTGGTCGGATGATTTATTGGCATAGGCAAAGTTGATGGTAATGTTACATCCGGGCTTTGCAGTATCTCCGAACAGGTGTGCAGTCTCGTTTACCTGTATACTGTCGAACTCCAACGCACCTGCGTTTTTGTTCATGGTGTTACCACAAGAAAATAAAAAGCCACTTGCCGCAAGTAGAATGACAAGTAGGCTGACATATTGCTTTTTCATTTGGACTTTCTTCGTTAAATTCAACATTTCGGTTTCAGTTCGCTATCGACAAATATAGGACATATAAACGAATAGAACATATAAAAAATGAAAAAATAATAGGCATAAATGCTTTTATCTGCCTATCTTTGCATTAGATATGAAGAGACTTCGTTACATATTGGCAGTATTATTGTCCCTGACGGTTGTGTATGCAGGGGCCGGAGTTTCTATTGTCCACTATTGTTGCGCACGTTGCGCTACAGAGCAGGCATGCTGCACCAATGGTTGTGCCAAATGTCACAAATCTTATCATAATCCGGAGAAATCTTGTAAGGATGAAGGCTGTACGGCTACCTTTTATAAGGTAAATCTTGTGAAGTATTCGTGCGAAAGTCCTGTTATAACTGTACCGGTTATTCAACTTTTCTGTGAAGCATTACCGGATTTCCAATACTCCTTGCCTACAGGTGAATTGGAGGAGGTAGCTTATAATGTACCTCCGCATCCTGACAGCTCAAGGCGGTATTTGGCTCTTTATTCTGTTCTCATCATTTAGAATTCCCTTATTACGGAGTGAATCCGCTCCTGTAAGTTTGAGAGATTTCCATTTCTTTCAAATAGGGTAGGCACTGTGCCCTAACTATACCAAGTCCGTATCAAGTCCATACCAAGTCCGTACCAAGTCCAAGCGTATAGACACGGAACAAGTACGGACCGGATAAGAAGCAAATACAGTGCAGGTCATTTAAAATGATTGCAAGAACTAATAGAATTTTAAGAATAATGAGATTTTTATATATTTTTCTTTTTCTCTCCATAACCTTGAACTTGCAGGCGCAAGTGACGGGTGTTGTAAAAGACACTGCCGGAGAACCCATTCCAGGTGCAAATGTTTTCTGGATAAATACAACCGAAGGAGCGACCACTAATGAAGATGGTAACTTCTCTATTCATAAACCTGCCCGCAGCCATCTGCTTGTAGTTAGCTTTATCGGATTTGAAAATGATACGGTACATGTGGATAAGGGCAATCAGCAACTTGAGATTGTGCTTCGTGAAGGAGTGGAATTAGGTGAAGTGAACATTGTAACCCGTAAAATGGGTACCATGAAGTTGCGCTCCAGTGTGATGAACGAAGATATGATCAGCAGTGCCGAACTGACACGTGCAGCCTGCTGTAACCTGGGCGAGAGTTTTGTGACAAACCCTTCTGTCGATGTAAGCTATTCGGATGCTCATACGGGAGCCAAACAGATTAAACTATTGGGGCTCTCCGGCACCTATGTACAGATGATGACTGAGAATATTCCGAATTTCCGTGGAGCAGCCGCTCCTTATGGATTAGGATATGTACCAGGACCATGGATGCAGAGTATACAGGTCAGTAAAGGAAGTTCATCCGTGAAGAATGGCTATGAGTCTATAACCGGACAAATTAATGTGGAGTTCAAGAAGCCTCAGTTGCCGGAAGCGGATTGGGTGTCGGCAAATCTTTTTGCCAGCAGCACAAACCGGTATGAAGCTAATGCGGATGCTACGGTGAAGCTTTCGAAGCGCTGGAGTACTTCTTTGCTGGCGCATTATGAAAATGAGACGAAATCTCACGACTCCAATGATGATGGTTTTGTGGATATTCCGCGTGTGGAGCAGTATAACTTCTGGAACCGATGGGCGTATATGGGCGATCATTATGTATTTCAGGCAGGTATAAAGGCTTTGCATGAAACCCGTAACAGTGGTCAGACTGCTCATGGGCAGACAGCTACTCATGATCTATACGAAATAGGCATCCAGACAAACCGTTACGAAGCCTTCACCAAGAATGCTTATATTTTCGATAAAGAAAAGAATACGAATCTTGCCTTGATTCTGCAAGGAACCTTGCATAATCAGGATGCCACTTACGGACGTAAACTGTATGATGTGGACCAAAGCAATTTCTATGCTTCGTTGCTTTTTGAAACGGAGTTCAGCAAACAGCATAGTCTATCCACGGGATTGAGTTTCAATTATGATGGTTTCGATCAGCATTACCGGCTGACAAACCAGGTAGAAGACGGATTGACGAAGAAATTTGTGAAGGAGTCTGTTCCGGGAGCGTATGTCCAGTATACATTCAATCTGAATGATCAGTTGATGTTGATGGGTGGTATTCGGGGAGATTACAGCAGCGAATATGGTTTCTTTGTTACACCGCGTGCACACGTCAAGTATAATCCGAATGAGTATCTGCATTTTCGTTTGTCTGCCGGTAAGGGATACCGTACCAATCATGTATTGGCGGAGAATAACTATCTCCTGGCAAGCAGCCGTAAAATGAAGATTGCCCCTCATCTGGATCAGGAGGAAGCGTGGAATTACGGAGCAAGTGTGTCTGCTTACATTCCTGTTTTTGGTAAGACGTTGAATGTGAATGCCGAGTATTACTATACGGATTTTCTGAAACAGGTGGTTGTGGATATGGATAGCAATCCGCATGAAGTGGCCTTTTATAATCTGGATGGACGTTCTTATTCACATGTGTTCCAGGTAGAGGCAAGTTATCCGTTTTTCAAAGGTTTCAACCTTACGGCAGCCTACCGTCTGACAGACGCGAAGACCACCTACAATGGTAAACTAATGGAGAAACCACTTACCGGAAAGTATAAGGGTTTATTGACAGCTTCCTATCAGACACCTCTGGGACTATGGCAGTTTGATGCTACCCTTCAGTTGAATGGGGGTGGAAGGATGCCCGATCCTTACGAACTCGCTGACGGCAGTCTTTCGTGGGAACGTCGTTATGGCAGCTTCCAGCAACTTAGTGCCCAGGTAACGCGTTATTTCCGTCGCTGGTCTATTTATGTTGGTGGTGAAAACCTGACTAACTTTAAGCAGAAGAATCCGATAATCGATGCCTCTAATCCATGGGGAGAGAACTTCGATGCTACCATGGTGTGGGGACCGATGCATGGTGCTAAGGCATATATCGGGTTGAGGTTTAATCTGGCAAGAAACTAGTAGCTTGTAGCTCGTAACTAAAATAATATTAACCAATAACTAAGGAGATATTTATGAAAACAAGAAGAATGATGGCTGCTCTCGTAGTAGCTTTATTGAGTGTAACAGCAGTGATGGCAAAAGATATCCGTACCGCTGTTTTTAAAGTTTCACAGATGCATTGCGAAAACTGTGAACGGAAGGTGAAAAACAACATTAAATTTGAGAAAGGAGTAAAAGATTTCTCTACAGACTTGAAAACAAAAACTGTGTCTATTACCTACGATGCTGAAAAGACAAATGTAGACAAACTGAAAGCTGGTTTCAAAAAGTTCAACTACGAAGCTGAGTTCGTTAAGGAGTCGAAGCAAGAGGATAAGAAGTAGTCGAACAAACGGCCTGTAGAGATTGTTACTTACTGTATGAGTATGGGCTGAATGATAATTTGCAATAGGCATATAAGCCTTTCAGCCTGTTATATTATCATTCCTCCCATTCTTGTACAATTATCAGCTAATTTTGATAAATCATAAAAACAATATATATGGCTAATTTAAAGAAACAGACGTTTCCCGTACTGAACATGCATTGTGCGGGATGCGCCAATAACGTAGAAAAGACTGTTCGCAAGTTGGTGGGCATTACGGATGCTTCGGTCAACTTCGCTTCCAATACACTGTCTGTCTCATACGAGATGGATAAGCTGACACCCGGAGAAATTCGTGCTGCCGTACTGGCTGCGGGCTATGACCTCATTATTGAAGAAGATCATGTCGAAGAGCGCCAGGAGGAAGAACAACAGAAGCGTTACCGTCGCCTGAAAGGGCGGGTGATAGGAGCGTGGCTATTTGCTATTCCTCTGCTGTTGCTTTCCATGGTCTTTATGCATGTACCTTATTCCAACGAAATACAGATGGTATTGGCTATTCCAGTACTGGTGTTGTTCGGTACACCGTTCTATACCGGTGCCTGGAAACAGGCTCGTTTGGGACGCAGTAATATGGATACCTTGGTTGCACTGAGTACATCCATTGCTTTTTTGTTCAGTGTTTTTAATACCTTCTTCCCCGATTTCTGGTATAGCCGTGGCTTGGAGCCTCATGTTTATTATGAAGCTGCTGTGGTTATTATCGCTTTCGTACTGACTGGTAAGCTGATGGAAGAGCGTGCTAAAGGTAACACCTCTACCGCCATCCGCAAGCTGATGGGATTACAGCCCAAGATAGCCCGTGTGATGCGCAACGGTAAGGAAGAGGATATTCCTTTGGAACAGCTGAGAATTGACGACCTGGTCAGCGTACGTCCCGGTGAGCAAATTCCCGTTGACGGCTTTTTAACTGAAGGAGATTCTTATGTCGATGAAAGTATGATCAGCGGTGAACCTATCCCGGTAGAAAAGAAGGCCGGTTCGCACGTATTGGCTGGAACCATCAATCAGAAAGGTTCATTCATTATTCGCGCCGAGAAAGTCGGTAGTGAAACGGTGCTGGCGCGTATCATCCGTATGGTGCAGGAAGCACAGGGCAGTAAAGCTCCCGTACAACGTATCGTGGATAAGGTGACAGGTATCTTTGTCCCTGTGGTATTGGGCTTGTCCGTACTGACATTCTTTATTTGGATGTTCTTCGGTGGTGTAGATATGCTTTCCCATGCCATGTTATCAGCGGTTTCCGTATTGGTGATTGCTTGTCCCTGTGCATTGGGGTTGGCTACGCCTACGGCTTTGATGGTAGGTATTGGTAAAGCTGCCGATCATCATATCCTGATAAAAGATGCTGTGGCACTGGAACAGATGCGAAAGGTGAATGTGGTGGTGTTGGATAAGACCGGCACATTGACTGAAGGGCATCCCACTGTTACCGGATGGTTATGGGCACAGCCGCAGGAGGAGCACTATAAAGATGTTCTTCTGGCTGCCGAACTTAAATCCGAACATCCGTTGGCAGCTGCTATTGTGACTGCCCTGCAAGAACAGGAGCATATCGAACCGGCAGCTTTGGACAGCTTTGAAAGTATTACCGGAAAAGGGATTAAAGTTTCTTATCAGGGTACTGAGTATTGGGCTGGTAGTCATAAACTATTGAAAGATTATCATGCCGCTCTTACTGATGTATTGGGAGAGATGCTGGCACAGTATGAATCGGATAGTTGCAGTATCATTTATTTCGGACGTAAGAATGAGCTGCTTGCCATTGTAGCTATCAAGGACCAGATAAAAGCTACATCCGTCGAGGCTGTCCGCGAACTTCGTACTCAGGGTATCGATGTATATATGCTGACGGGAGACGGAGAACGCACTGCGTCTTCTGTTGCCGCACGCTTGGGCAATATCCAATACATTTCTGATGCTATGCCGGATGATAAGGAAGAGTTTGTCCGTCAGCTCCAGCTTCAAGGAAAGACGGTGGCGATGGTAGGCGATGGAATCAATGACTCACAGGCTTTGGCTTGTGCCGATGTCAGCATTGCCATGGGTAAAGGAACTGATATTGCTATGGATGTAGCAATGGTAACCCTTATGACTTCGGACCTGTTACTATTGCCGAAAGCGTTCAACCTCTCCCGGCAAACTGTACGTTTGATTCATCAGAATCTGTTTTGGGCATTTATCTACAACCTGATAGGTATTCCTATTGCAGCAGGACTGCTTTACCCCATCAATGGATTATTGCTGAACCCTATGCTGGCAAGTGCGGCTATGGCGTTCTCCAGTGTATCGGTGGTATTGAATAGCCTTCGACTGAGGTACTAACTATTTCTATATTCCAACGGACTCATTCCCATGTGCCTCTTGAAGTACTTTCCAAAGAAAGAGGCACTGGGGAAGTTCAGTGAATAGGCTATCTCCTGGATAGTCATATCTGTAGATTTCAACCGTGCCTTGACGTCGATGATGACTACATGTGAAATGATATCAAGCACGTTCCTTCCAGTTACTTGTTTTACAGTGGTACTGAGGTGCTGCAATGAAATTCCTAATTTGTCGGCATAGAACTGGGCACGACGTTCGGTCATATAGTTCTCGATAACCAGTTGTACAAACTTATGGCAAATTTCCTCTTTACGGCTTTTGGCAAGAATGTTTTGCGGACGACGGGCATAGAGAGTATTTATCCCAAGCAAAATGCTGTGAAGTACACTTTGTCCCATAGCTGTGCTGGTGGGGTGTGCAATGGATATACGCGTCAGTAGTGCGAAATAATCTATAAAATAAGAGGCTACAGTATCGTTGACATTGATAATAGGGTTGTCCCATATTTTGGAGAATGACCCCATAGTAGCTTGCAGCAGGTTGATGCCGTTGACACAATGAGCGGAGAAGCCTACGAAACAAAGCCGCACTTTTTCTTTTTGTTCATTGAGTTGTATGATAGTGCCCGGCATTAGGATAATCAAATCATTCTTCTTTATCTCGTATTCCATCAGGTTGATAGATGCCTTAATGGTTCCTTCGGTACATAATGCAAAAATACAAGCCTTTAATCGGCACGACTGGCGATAGAGATTCAGAATATCTTCTGTAACATCTCTCCATGCCAGCATTTCGACCGGCAAATCTACTTGTGGGAAGTTATGTTTCATCTTTTTTCATTTTGCTGTCGGCAAATATACGATTTTATCCCTAAAATCTTAACTTTGTCGGCATGAAACTGAATGTTACAGACTGGAATATTATTCCGTATGCCGATGCATGGACTCGGCAGACTGAGTGGTTTGATACTCTTGTTCGCGCCAAGCAGGCGGGGGAGGAGTATGAAAATCACATTATTTTGTGTGAACATCCGCATGTTTATACTTTAGGCCGTAGTGGTAAAGAAGGGAATATGTTGCTGAGTGAGGAACAACTTCAGAAGATAGGAGCTACGCTCTATCATATTGACCGTGGCGGAGATATTACCTATCACGGTCCGGGACAGCTGGTATGTTATCCTATCCTGAATCTTGAAGAATTCTCATTGGGACTGAAGGAGTATGTGCATTTGCTGGAGGAAGCAGTCATCCGTGTGTGTGCCTCTTATGGAATCATTGCCGGAAGATTGGAGAAAGCCACAGGAGTCTGGCTGGAAGGGGATACGCCACGTGCCCGTAAGATATGTGCCATTGGTGT
>USSR01000082.1 GCA_900557355.1 uncultured Bacteroides sp. | reverse complement strand
TACACAAGGATTTTCTTCCATCAATGGCACGTGCTTGTAAGCCGCCGCATGAAAAATAATCTGGGGATGGTAAAGCTCGAATATCATACGAAGGCGGTCTTTCACGCGGACATCTCCTATAACGGGCACAAAATCTAATCCGGGGTATGATTTCTCAAATTCCAAACGCACATTATGAAGAGGGGTTTCTGCAGAATCAAACATAACCAGCTGCTTGATTTTCATTTGTGCCAGTTGACGACAAAGTTCGCTGCCAATACTTCCAGCAGCTCCAGTCACTAATACTACTTTATCACAAAACTCCTTCATCACCTCGCTCATATTAATTTGAATCTCAGAGCGCCCCAACAAATCCTCTATTTTTATGGGACGCACCCACTGATGAAAATTACCATTCTCATCAGCTTCATTGATATCAGGAGCAATCAGAGTCTTGACTTCATACTGCTTGCAATATTGGAGTAAACGCTTTTCTTCACGTTGTGTATCTTCATATGAAGCAAACAAAATTCCTTGAATACGTTTTTTACGCATCAAAGCCGCAAATTGGCCTTCACTGTTAAAAGAGAATACAGAAAGACTGGTTATTTTACGAATCGAACGGTCTTCGCCATATATATAAAAGCCTACGACTTTATAGTGGTAGCTGTTCGCCAGACGGATTTTCAATGCCACACTTTTCTCATCAATCCCATAAATCAGGATACGCATGTTTTTCCTATTCAACAACTCAAGCAGATATTCATACGTCAACACCAACTGCACCCTGAATCCGGCCAATATTATAAAGGTTAACATCCCGTCAAACAATACCAACACTAATTTTTGCCTGTTGTGCCATTCCGGCAAGTCAAAATAAACCCAAACTGCAGCAGCTATACAGACTGACTTTATAACGGCAACTCCAGCCAAACGGAATAAGTCTCTTATTTGTGAAAAACGAATTGTATTACGATATGTCTGAAATAACAAAGCACTGCCCCCTCCCGATATAACGGACACGGATAGGATTTTACACATCACAGCAAAATTCACCGGCGTTTCTGTTATGTAATGAACAATGACATAAGATGCCCATGTAGCAATAAAAACAGTAAGAGTATCACATCCTAAGACCAACCAATAACTCAAATAATTCTTTTGTAAATACTGAATAATAATATCTAGTCTTTGTTTCATAATATACTTCTATATATGCGATTTAAATACAATGTATGTAAACAGGAATTTCTATTTATTTAGAGCTGCATCAAGAAATGAGAGACTCGACACTCTCTTCTCCTTTAGCAGAATATCAACTTTACAATAATCAATATCCTGTAATAATAAGTTTCTCCGTTCCTCAAATTCACTACTGGAGGAGACTAAACGTTCCTCCAATTGCAGGAGACGCAATAAGGAAGTCATCCGTACACTTCCCCGAGTAGAATTATTAAACACGACAAACGGTTTATGAAATAATATGGAGAAGACACAACCATGAAACGAATCTGTCACTACAAATCGGGAAGCCGCAATATGCTCCATCCACTGAACAGGTGACATGAGGGGGTTCTTCCTCCATATTTTAAAAGTATCTATAGATTCTATTTTGACTACGTCCAATCCTTTTGACATGGCTACTTGCCGTTGGATATAATTTGTATCGTCACAAATATCCAGTATATAAGCACATAAGATTGCTTTCTTGGCATATATATTCAATTGAAAAGAACGTATATAATCGCTTCCTTCTAAAAGCATAGTAGGGTCCAAAGTGTGCACACACGCCGTTTTACATTTCCAATGATATTCTTCTATCAATTTTAATCCGCTTTCTTCTCTTACAGAAACAGCATCGAACAAGGAAAAATATTGCCGACAATCTTCTATTTGTTCTGGTATATATTCTTGATAATCAACGCCAAACGATGCAGAATAAGCAATTCTTTTTTTTCTTGTATCTTTTATGAAAGATAAAAAATAAATGGATATATCCGAAACATATGCCGTCCGCCAAACCTGATCCGAACCTACAATAAAAGCATCGAAATCACTGCCGGACAGGGATTCCAAAGTTTCCTTTCTGTTATACTTTTCTTTTGACAATTCAATGTTCCTACTTATAAAATGAGTAATTCTTGAATCCCGCATAAATTTTCGCTTTAAATATCTACGCAAGTTCACAGCGACAAATTCATCGTTTCCTCTCATTTTATTAAATAAACGCAAACATGCATTCTTCACCATTACTCCTTTCGGAAGTTCCATCGAATAATTTATGATTTTAACTTCATGTCCCATATTTTGCAGAACAGTTTGCAATGCATACGCCTGGAGTATCCCTCCATAATTGGTATGCAAGGGTAATGTCAGTATCGCAATTTTCATATCAATTTTATAAAGATTTCAACTTAGCATGGACATAGTTCTTCAACTTTTTCCGAACACTACTGTCCAGCCCCACGTAATAAATAACTACTATGACGATGCAGACTGTAGACATTCCGATTATCATGAAGTTCAAGAAATTCTCCTCTATGAGAATGTTACGGAGCACTATTGGTAAAATGCTCGCTACAATCACAACCTTCAGGGAAGGCAGAACTGTCTTGACCATGATTTCCTTATAATCATACCCTACAATCCGGCATATCAATACAGGTTTTATCACCAGCCCTAAAATTGCATAAGAGACAACGGCAGCCCATGATAAGGCAACTGGTGAATATCCTTGCCGGAATAAGATATATACTACCGGAAATTGTATAAATCCTACCAAAGGACTAATCAATGCATTTTCTTTCAATCGCCCTTTAGCATACAAAGCCACGTAAAACGATGAATCAAAAATGGAGAATAGTGCCTGTACAATTGTCAGCTGTAGAAAAACAGGAGCGTAATCCGGCACTTGTCCCAACCAATAATAGAGAATCTGATCTGCTAATAACAGGATGGGTAATCCAAGCAGGAACATCAGATAAAAAGAATATCTAGTGGAACTGAGCAATAAATTTTTTGAAGCCTCTCTGTCTCCTGCCGCATACGTTTTTATAATTTGAGGATTGACGGCTGTCCTGAAATTCTGTACGAACTGGTTTGCCGCATTGCTTACGCTACCGGCAACAGCCCGTGCCGTTACTACAGAAGGAGAAAAAAACATATTGGTCAGGATAGTCATCCCCTGTGTATTCAGCGCTATCGACAGGTTAGCAAACAAGCTCCATCCGGAGAAGCGACCTATCTGTTTCAACAACTCCTTATCAAAAACAAATTTATATCTTGTTTCCGAAAACCGGGAAATACAATAATAGCGTTCAAAAAGCATGATGCCCAAGCTTTGTATTGCTAACAACAAGCTATAAAATTTGAGCTTATCCATAGGAGATATGTACAACAGATAAACAATCAATAGTTTTAAAACAACATCAGCAATCCCTGTGTAAGCATAAATATTCATGCGCTCGTGGGCAACAATAGACGCACCGTACGGTACTTGGGTAATCCCCATAAATGTACAGACAATAGACAAATGATAGACCCATACGGCTGCTTCCATCTTGTCGGGAGCAATCAGTAGTTTATTATAGACAAACCACAGCCCATATGTTTCGGCTATAAGTACAAGCAAAATTGCTAAAGCCAGATGGATTGTCAGAGTCGTGCTAAACGTCCGCTGAAGTTTTGAGTAATTGCCTTCTCCCAAATGATAGGTCAGGAAGCGGGATGACCCTGCAGTCAGAGCCACATTTAAAAATCCCAAGAAACCGACAACACCTCCTACAACCTGGTAAATACCATAATCATCTACTCCCAAGACTTTGAGTACCACTCTGGATGTGAACAATGAGACTATCATCAGAAACAGCATCCGGAAGTATAACATTAGGGTATTTTTAGCTATTATTTTGTTGTTAGCCTGCATGCCTGCCAATCATAATATGGAGAAATCACAGTTATCGGGATCATAACGTAAACGAGAATTGATATTAATGCCATTGATCGCATTCATTTCTTCCATTGATAATTCAAAATCAAAAATTGAGATATTTTCCAGTTGCCGTTTTTTATTCATGGATCTGACAATGGGTATCACTCCCGTTTGTATGTGCCATCGAAGAATCAGCTGAACCACAGTCTTATTGTACTTTCTGGCTATCTGATGCAATAAAGGGAGACGCATCAGCCTGTCATCAAAACGTGCTATGGCAGTGTAGCCTTCAACAACTATATTCTTAGACCGGCAATAGTTTATCAGTTCTTTCTGGGTAAACAGCGGATGAATCTCAACCTGATTGACCATCGGAACAAATCCGGTTGCCTTTATCAAATGCTCGATATGATGGGGATGACAGTTGGCTACCCCAATAGCGCGGCAATAGCCGGCATTGTAAAGATTGACCATTTCTTTCCATGTATCGAGATAATAATCGGTGACAGGCCAATGGAACATCAGCAAATCTATATAGTCTGTGCCCATACCCTTCAACTGTTGAAAAAAACATTTCTTGATTTCTCCACTTCTCTGTGCGGGATTACTTATTCTCGTCGTTAAAAATAACTCTTTTCTATCAATGCGGCTCCGTTTTATAGCTTTGCCTATCAAAGTTCCATCTCCATAAGAAGAAGAATAATCCAATAACCGGTATCCCACTTGAAAAGAATGAGATACGGCCTCTACATAATGATGCAACAGGCAGGGACGGGCATATAGTTTATTATAGACTCTGTGCAGCTGCTTCACAATATAGTTTTCATTATTATAAGGAATGTAGGGGATGCCCGGTCCATTTCCTATACAAGGTATTGTGACGCCATTATGAAGTGTTAACTCATTCGGAATACCACAATCGTTCTCTCTTTTCATAATTATCATCCTATCAGATCGTTCCATTATCTACTCTCAGTTCAACTCCTGTGATGCTCTCTGCCTTATCTGACAATAAAAAAGCTACAGTTTCTGCTACTGAACGAATAGAAGTAGCAGCCTTCATAGATGTACGCTTATAAATGCGTTCTTTTTGCTCGGTAGAAAGTGTAGCACTCATGGCGGTTTCCATGAATCCGGGTACTACAACATTAGAACGAATACCCAATTCACCCCATTCACGAGCAGTATCTTTAGAGAATGCTTCTAAAGCACCTTTACTGGAAGCATACATGGCAAGCCCTTTGTAACCGGTATGAACACTAATGGATGAGATATGCAGAATACTTCCACGGGTGTGATGATAGAGCATATTTCTAATGACATACTTGGTCATCATCATAGGTGCAAACACATTTACAGCATACATATTCTGCAGGCGTTCCAGATTCATGTTTGTCACAATATCATCATAAGCCAGCGCCGCATTATTCACATATCCATGCAAGCAAACTTGATTAGGTACAAAGTCTTTAAAAATAATTTTCCTTATATTTTCCAAGTCGGCTAAATCGACACTTTTGAAAAACAACTTGTCTGCATACCTCTTTTCCAATGCCTTAAATTCATCAGTATAACTTCTTGCTATTCCGTATACACAATGATTTTGTTCCAAAAGGACTTTACATATTTCCAGACCTACACCCCGTGAGCATCCTGTCACTAAATAATTCATAAACGTTTCATTTTTCCGGTTCTTGTCAAAGCAAATGATTCTACAAACTTAATCCGACGAGGGATTTTAAAATCTTGCAAATTACTTTTCAACTGATTTCTTATTTCCAATTCTGTTAAGGAACTTCCCGCTTCTATCTTTATATCAGCACAAAGGATATTTCCTAAAACTGAATTGGCTTTACCATAAACCAGAGCCTGACTAATTCCCACAATTGCCAATAAAGCATTTTCTGTTTCTTCAGGATTCACTTTATAACCGCCGACATTTATCAATTCATTTTTACGGCTCTTAAAGCGAAACAAACCTTTCTCTTTATCCACCCATTCAATTAAATCACCTGTATGATAATAGTCATCAGTAAACTGAAAACTATCAGATTGCCCTAACAAAGATTTATGAACTAGTAATTCATCCATTTCTACTCTGAACTTGTCTTGCAGACTATCCGGTATTTGGAAGCAATCTCCTCTAGCGGCAAAAAGAGAGCCTGCTTCTGTTGAAGCATATATATTATTTATTTTAGCAGAAGGAAATATTTCACTAATAGACTTATATAAATGTTGGTCAGATTTCTCTCCTCCTAAAGTTACTCTCACTACAGATGGACAAGAATGTTCGTAAGGCAGCAATAGCCTATAAAATGTTGGCGTAGCCGATAAATGGGTAATCTGGTTATTATCAATAGCTTGATAAACCGCCGTACGGCTATTGCCAAAAATATTAACAAGCGTGTTTTTATTCTCAAATGCCTGAAAAAACACTTGAAGGCCGGCCATGTGAGTGGGATTGTATGCAAATCCCCATATCTGTCCCTTATTGTTTTCGCTGATACGTACAGAACGTGTAAGAGAAAAGACTGTATGAATTACCTTTTTAGGCTGCCCCGTAGTTCCTGATGTAAAAAGAGTTATCTCAGAAGTAGAGACTTGAACAGCCGCAATCACCTCATCTATTGACTTAAACTCATGAAAAATAAGTGGAACTTGTTCATTCACCTGCTTTTCCGATAATTCCCCCATTTCATTAAAATTCAAATCTGAATCAAGCAGAATCAAGGGCTGATTGCATACAAGAGCTTTAACTAAATTGCTAAAATACTGAAATAAGCAAGTTCCTTTAAATAGAGGACGATATACTTTATCCTTATTTATAGTATACAGAAGATCGGCATAAGTATACGTGTTCTGTTTGTCTATAAGAAAAGTTTCCATTATTTGAGTTTTACAAAAATTTCGCCAACTGTGCTGACTAATCCATCTTCAAAGATATCAACATCAAATTCATCTTCAATTTTCACTGTCAACTCCGCTAAATCGAATGATGTCAATTCAAGATCATCACGCAAATTATCCGTAGATTTAAGAACAGATAATGCCGGCAAATCCTTTGAAGTACGTATTTCATTAATAATCGCTAATACTTTCTTTTCCATTCGTATTTATTTATTAATCGGTTCATAAAAATGTGTATCAACAAACGAAGCAGCTATACTGCCCCATGAGAGCCCCACCCCAAAACCACTCATAACAACATGTTCCAGATTGGTTTTCTTCTCTGTACATATATCACAAAGTAATAAGGGAATGGTAGCCGGACCGGTGTTCCCATAATTAAGGACATTCATGGGAGCCAGTTCCTCTGAAATTTTAAGTTTTTTGCATATATAATGAACCATAAACTTGTTGGCTTGATGCAAGGCATAAAGTCCCACGCTTTCTTTATCCCATTCCATCATTTTCAACAAACGCTCTATATTATCAGGAACATTCGCTATAGCAAAATTAAATATGGATATACCGTCCATATAAAGATCATTCAGTGTTCTGCCATTGTGCTCTGCATCCCACGTCAACATAGATGTTGCTTCTGAAGCAGGAAGCCGGAAACCACCGGCAGGAATAATGAGCCGATCTGCCCCACTACCGTCAGAATTAATATGGAAGCCCATCGGCCTTGTTCCTTTGCATAACAATGATGCGGTACCACAATCTCCAAAGACCATACGAAGGGACTTGTCATTCTGATTAATCATGCGAGAAGTAGTATCTCCCGCCAACACCAAAACATTACTACATGCCCCACAAGCAATCCACATAGCTGCCTGAAAAAGGCCGTAAATATATCCCGAACAACCATAATGGATATCGATACAAATTGTCGTTTTCGGTAATTTCAGACGATGCTGTAAAGAAACAGAAGTCGACGGCAAAATATAGTCGCATGTCTGAGAAACAAACACAAGCCCGTCAATTTCTGCAGAATCTATATTTTCTTTCTCAATCAATGCCTTAGCGGCATTATAACACATATCAGATGATGTCATGTCAGAGTCTGCAATACGAACGCGCTCTATGCCTGTTGCCCTGATGATATTAACGACCTCCGCTTCACCATATTGTTCTGCTAACGAACTCAATTCAAGACTGCCCTCCGGTAACCAGGAGCAAACGGCTTTAAGTCTCGTATTCTGAATAATTGTTTCCATTTATCTCAGTGTTACCCCGCCGTCTAGAATAAGATTTGTCCCCGTTGTAAAAGACGAAGCATCAGACAATAAATAAATCATTGCATAAGCAACTTCTTCCGGACGACCATAGCGACCTAATGGATATTCTTTTTTATCCAATTCATACTGTTCAAGTGTTATAGAATTATTATTCATCATATTCGTTTCTATCATCCCTGGGGAAACTGCATTCACCCGTATGTTTTTACTAGCCAAATCAAGTGCTGCATTCTTGACAAATCCTCCTATAGCAGCCTTGGAAGTAGAATACATTGCATGTCCAATACCAGAAACCACAGGACCTGATATAGATGCTGTAAAAACAACAGAAGCACCTCTCGTAACTTTCTTCTTCTTAAGCAATTTTTGAGTCAACAGTATAGGAGCAATCGTATTTATTGTCAATATATCCTGCAACTTTTCTTTTGTAATAAAAGAAGTAGGCATCACGACTGCATAGCCTGCATTATTTACCAGTCCGTCCAAATGTCCTACATGTTCTACGATGTAATCCAATTGCGACAAATCAGATAAATCAGCAATAATCATCTCATGCCCATCTCCTTCCAATAGTTCAAGAGTCTCTTTTAGTCGTGCTTCATTTCTAGCTGTAATATAAACACGAGCTCCCATGCGCGAACATTCAATGGCTACAGCACGTCCAATACCACTCGACGCCCCTGTCACCAGGACAGTCTTTCCCTCCAATGAAAAAGGATTATACATAAATCTTCTATATTTTTAAATTTCTATTAAATCCGGACATGCAATATGGTCAGTCTCAAAATAAATACTTCCCCATGAAAGTCCTACTCCAAAGCCACAACCTATGTGTTTCAAATATTCGTTGTGCAACTTACCCTGTAATTGTGTCACCATGGTAAGAGGAATAGACGCCGATGAAGTATTTCCAAAATCTTGTAGACAATAAGGCACTTTCCCGATTTCTATTTTTAATTTCTTACGTATTTTCTCATTCATGAACAGATTAGCCTGATGAAAAAGATAATAATCTATCTCATCACTACTTATTTGCTTATAATCAAGCAATTGTCTGACCGATTCTGGAGCTTTGGATATGCCAAAAGAGAAAACATCCATACCATTAAGATAAGTATGCAAATTACTACGGGATATTCCTTTTTCATATTCTTTTATCTCAAATGACTGCAAATTCACAGGGTGGCGATATCCTCCATCAGGAATAATAATGGTTTCAGCACCCGCTCCATTTGTAGCAAAATGAAAAGACATTCCTGTTTCATCTTCAGCATTATATTCAATCGCTGTTGCCGTTCCGGCATCCCCAAACAGAGGCCATACACTCTTATCTGCAGAAGAAGCCGTTTTCGTACAAGTATCACCACAAAGCAATAAGCCTCGTTTCATCATACCTCCTCTTAATAAGGCCGCGATAACACTCATACCATACACCCACCCGGAACACCCCAACGAAATATCAAGCGTAAAACACCCGGTCGGAAGTCCTAACCTATCCTGAAGAATACAAGATGTAGCCGGCAAATAATAGTCCGGGGTCTGTGTAACAAATATCAAACAATCAATATTTGTTCCCCAATCAAGTTTCGTTAATAATTCACATGCAGCCTCAAAACATAAATCAGATGTGCAAGTTTTCGCATTAACAAGACGTCTACGCCGCACTCCTGTAGTAGAAATAAAACTTTGGCATTGCTCCGGGGTGTCAAATACAGCAAGGGTTGTATTTTCTTCTATTATCTTTGGTACACACGCCGCAATACCTCGAACTGCAACATGTGGAATATGAAGAAAACTCATCAGCCCTTTTTGCTTTTAACTACATTATATAAATCTTCGATCGTCTCGGATTCACGAATATCTTTTCCCGAAACAGAAACATTATATTCATCGTCAATCATAGCGATAATAGAAAGCGCTGCCAATGAAGTCCATCCGTCAAGTTCATGAAAAATGGTATCTGAATGAAGTTCAGCAACATCAATGTCATCAAATTGTTCGGCAAAATTCGCAATAAAATTCTGAATGTCCATAATTCTCTTTATTTATAGGTTTTTATTATTAATATTTCCAATATACATCTTCATCTACTATTTTCGCCGGATTACCTGAAACAACGGTAAAAGCCGGAACATTATTCTGCACTAATGTATGGGCACCGATAATCGCTCCATCGTGCACATGGACACCAAGCATAATGGTACACCCTTCACACAGCCAAACATGTTGTCCAACCACAACAGGACGTGTGTTTTTGTAGCCACGATATGAGAGATAATGCCCTCCATTGTTATCACGAATCGTCACATTACGACCTATCATTACCTCACGTTCCAACAAAATGTGTTCAGCACAAATAATAGTTGCGCCCATATTGATTCCACTATGTCCACCGCACTCGAGTAACGCACCTTTAAATACCTCGACATCAGAGCCGTAACCTATGTCGAACGAACCTCTCACGTTAATGCGTCCACCTTCATCAATCAACAAACGTGTTTCAAGTCGTGAATCTTTAAATTTTTTGTTTCCTACACGGAAAATTCCATTGATATCTATTCTGGCATTCTTGTGTAATTCAATAATACTATGTTTATAAATTACCATATATTTCCCGGCAAGAATATCAGTTTTTGTCTGACGAGAAAAGAAATTATATTTGAGATTTTTTATAAAAGTAGGGACACTCCAACCGCAGGCGTCTTTTAGTAATCTACCAAAATGCAACAGATTTACCAGTTTACGACGCAAACTCTGTTTCGAAGAAGGTGAACTTATATATTTATCTACAATATACTGATAATCATTTTTATCAAGATCACGATAAAAACACTCACGATTAACATTAGGAGCATCAAGAGGTTTAATTAAAGCCGGATTGCCTTTCAATGCATCATTAAGTGTAATTGATTCTGATAATATCCGATTAGCTATTTTATCAAAACAAACACGTCCTTTCTCTGAATTAACCAGCACGAGTGAAGTGCCAAGATCATTGTCCAAATCCTTGCTAACGTTCTCCTCAGCCCCCCAAAAATCGGCAATTGTAATATCAGCAATCCTAGGAAAGCCTTTAAACTGACAATCATAACAAGATGGACGGCAAAACACATTTGTCTGCAAATAGCCTTTTGTAAATGTGTTTTCATCCTTTTTTAGATATATAACCTTTTTATTATCAAAAATATATTTCGTTGTAAGATTACGCCATCCCAGTTCTTTATTCTTAGCTTTTATGTATACCAACTTAGAGTTAGCTTTTTTTTCTAAATCCTCATAGAACTTCTGCATAGCTTTTGGCGAATTAATTCCCCGACAAATAAAATCGATAATAATTAAATTCTCGTAGGGTTTATGTAAAAAAGCACGCAATGCAGCCATTTGACAGGGTGTACCACACACAAGCACCTTTTCTCCACGATTCAATAAATCACGAACTAAGATATAAAATCCTTCCGCATTACTTTGCAAATATTTTGAACTACGTAAAGCCGATAAATCACTTTTATCAGGAGATATGAATTGACGTACAGAGAAATCATCATTGTAAATAGCTCCCCCAACATATCCTTTTTGACGATACATATATTCAGCCAATGCAGAAAAAATCCCACCGGAAGTGGAATCAAATCTTACCTCCAAATTTTTATGAATAGCAGCATAACATTCTGGAGATTGCAAATCATTATGCTTCAGTCTTTCGACATTTACAACAGGGCAGACTTTCATACACAAGCCGCAATCAACACATTTAGCTTGATCAATTTCGGGATACCAGAATCCTTCAATATCCGTTTTAAAAGAAATCGCTGCATGCGCACATATATCTCCACAGGCGTTACACCCGCAGCAGCTTTCCTTATCTATTATCTGTTTCATTCAATCAAGCCAGTTTCTCTACAAATCCAATCGGCATCTCCACAAGGGCTACCCCTAGTATATCAATCCGGACTGCCACTTTACTCTTGTCACCAATTGTTATCAGTTCTCCCTCCAATCCCGTCAACGAGCCTTTAATTACTCTCACTCGTTCTCCAGGCTGCAAATGTTCATAGCACATCTCAACTGTCTGCTCTGAATAATCGAGCATAAACTTAAAGCGTTCCATCTGTGATTCCGGAATAGTGGCCGGGGTGCTCTCTCCACGCAAAACCATAAAACGATTGACCGAAGGTAAATGAAGAACATCTAACCGTTCGGGATAAGTGACCCGAACGAATATACACATCGGAATAATCACCTTCTGTACTTTCTTGCGACGGTCACTCCACTGATGTACTTCTTCTTGTAACGGAAGAAATGCCTCAATACCCAATGCGGTAAGACGGTCGTAAGTTTTCTTCTCCCTATTGCTCTGTACGTAAGCTACAAGCCAATTTTTTTGTTCTATTTTGCTATTCATAAATGTAAGTCCTAGATACACTCTGTCTTCGCCAGTCACACATGTGACAGCTTACTCTAAATATATGACGACTATATCCTAAATATCAAAAGCAAAAAGTAATATTTAAAGAGTTATGAACAATCTCATAAATACTACCATAATAAAATACTCCTAATATAAATAATAGTTTATTATTCTATTTATATTTTTTGACTATCAACGATGATTACTATTCTCTATTATTATTGTATAATATAATTATAAAAACTCTCTATAGGTAATATCAGACTACTATCATTACCCAATAATACATTGATATATAAACATTTATATAACAATAATAAGATTAATATATTTTGCTCTCTATTCCGTAATAGAGAGCAAAATATATCTTTATACAATATATCATTGATTTACTGTATTTTATAATCAATAATATTAATCAACTATGTTTCATCTTAAATATAATATAGTATATATCAATAATTGATCAAGTATAATATATTGATTAAAAGCAAATTAGGATATACAATAATGAACATATTATGAAACAAATAGAGTTTAACTCCTATTTAAATCATTAAAAACAATAAACATGGAAACAAAACAATTATTAAACGAACTATTTAACATTGGAGAACATTTATCATGCAAAAACTACATGACAGAGATTATAATAGGATTCAAATATCTTGAATTTAAAGAAAAAACAATTATAGAAGAAGAGTACGTCAATAAGAATTATCTCATATTTTTCTTAAAAGGTGATTTTTCAATAAAGTGTAACCAATTTTGTGATCACATTTTTCATTATAATGAAATGATATTATTACCTAAATCATCAGCGGTCAAAATCTCTGCAGAATCAAAATCTCAAATGTTAACTATGGCATTCGATGTACCTTTGAGTAGTTGTGACAAGTTATTGTTTCAGGCATTATCTCCTATGTGTAAAAACATAGAATATGAATTTGATTCCATTCCTATTCGTTATCCACTGATACCTTTTCTAGAAACAGTTGTTTGTTGCCTAAAAAACAACATGAATTGTACGCATTTACATGATATTATGCAACGTGAGTTTTTTTTCCTACTAAGAGGATTTTATGAGAAACAGGAAATCGCACACCTTTTCCATCCTATTATTGGAAAAGAATTGGAATTCAAGGATTTTGTCATGCAAAACTATACTAGAGTAAACAATTTGGATGAGTTAATAACATTATCGCATATGGGAAGAACCAGTTTCTACATCAAATTTAAAAAGGAATTTGGAATAACTGCCAAGAAGTGGATGATGAAACAATTAAAAGAACGAATATTAGGAAAAGTATCCGAGCCAGGTGTACGAGTCAAACAATTAATGGAAGTATGCAATTTTGAATCACAAGCACAATTATATCGCTATTTCAAGCAACAATTTCATTGCACTCCGAAGCAATTAATAGAGCAATATCAGACTAACTATTAGATATTTTGAACTAATATTCCATAACCGTACAAAAAGTGTGTATTATTGAATTTTAAGATAGTGATTACTTGCTAAAAATAGGCTTACTTTGCAACATCAATTATGATTAAACCTTAGATGAAATTTTATTTGCTCTCTATTACGGAATAGATAACAATTACAAATATAGATTATTAATCCGAACTTCGCAAAATTTAAAGAACAAATCTGTTTTTTATATTATAACAGATTAGTTACTATACGATTTACTTGTGCTAATACATCCTGATCAAACTCTTTAAGATATACCCTCGTCATTTCTTCTGAAGTATGTCCCAACCCTGCGCTTATTATAGATATAGGAGCCCCGCTTTCCCGTGCCAAAGTCGCCCAAGTATGGCGAGCAGTATAAGTTGTCAAAGGCACATCTATATTCAATGCAGAAGCCATCTTTTTCAAATGCCGATTTATGCGTCTCAATGCCAAACGATATTGCTCATATACCGGCGTTGACAAAGCACTGTCAATTATTGGAAATACATATTCACTGGCATTTGCGTATTTATCTATTAAAGAAAGCATTTGAGGGGTAACAACAACATGAATCAACTGTTTTGATTTATGACGATAATAACTAAGTATACTACTATGTATATTCTTCCTTTTCAGAAATGCAATATCAACAAAAGCCATACCTTGAGCGTAAAAACTAAATAAATACAAATCACGAGAAAGCGCCATTTCTGAATAATCCGGTAAAGATAAAGAGAATAATTTCTTCATCTCTTCTCTGTTTATTGCACGCTTGATAGTTTTACAAGGCTTTGCATGGACATAGATAAAAGGATGATCGTTTTGGGGTTTGTATCCTTCCCGAACTGCAGAATTATATATCGTCCGAAAATTACGTAAATAATAGTTCACTGTATTCTCCGCCAGCCCCTGTGAATATAGGAAGCCTTCATAACCAATCACATAATTATAATCTATATCTTCCATCTTTATATCAGTCTTTCGAGCAGAAACTATATGCATATATTTTCCCAAAGAAACGCGCGTGCTATGGTAAGCTGCAGCAGTTCCATCTTTCCCCATATTTAACTTACGAATGATCTGCATATCCATATATTGAAGAAAAGAATAATGGAAACGATTTTGTCTTTTAGGCCCTACAATGTCAGCTACAGTGTATAATTCTTTTTTCCTTTCTAACATACGTACACGATCTGAAAGCTGCTTATACTCCCGCTTTAATTCACGATTCATCTCCTTTATTTCTTTCATAGAATAAAATGAAGACTTGCAATATGCCACTTCACAAGTATTTTCGTCAAACTGCTGCTGAAATATACGATACTTGGTATAATAAAGTAATTTCCGTCTTTGATGAATTATTTGAAACACTAATGGAAATGTACCATTATTAAGCATTCTCTGTTTATTTAGTAATAATCTTATCGATGCCATAATTTACTTCTACCCTTTATTTTCTATTCAAAATAGCGCAAAAGTACAAAAAGTTCACCAGCGACAGATTCTTTTAGACTAAAAAGACTTCTTTAAGATGCTATCACATAGGTTTCTATCAAAGAAAACCTAAAAAAGTGGGGATATCGTTTTTAATAACGTATCCCCACTCTAAACCTAGTTAATGTACTCTTTCTCATTTCTCAATTCTGTACCCCCATGAAAGCATTTCATTACGACCTACTTCA
>USSR01000081.1 GCA_900557355.1 uncultured Bacteroides sp. | reverse complement strand
AGGATGATGTATTCATTGTAGCGGGTTCGTGTATCCAGTTGTTCTGTTTCGTGTAGACGTTGCCCCTGTTCTACAGATGAAAGGTACTGATTTAGTGAAGCTACATTCCATTCGCGTGAGTTTCCATCAAAGGAATGTGCGGACGGGCCGCATCCCAGATAAGGGATACCTTGCCAATAAGAAGTATTGTGTCGGGAGTACATTTCCGGTTTGCAGAAGTTCGAAATCTCATAATGCTCGTATCCGGCAGCAGAAAGAGTATCTATCAATGTGGAGAAGAAGTTCAGACTACTGTCCTCGTCCACTTGAGATACAGAGTGTTGTTGCAGCATTTTGTAAAGAGGGGTACCTTCTTCGTAAATCAGATGATAAGCGGAAATATGCTCCACGTTAAGACTGACTGCTTGCTGTAAATCCTGTGCCCAGCGTTGGTCATTTTCTCCGGGCAAACCATAAATCAGATCAATGCTGATATTTTGAAAACCTGCTTGCCGACAGCGTTGTACTGCTTCTATTGCTTGTGCGGCGTTATGCCGCCTGTTCAATAATCGTAGTGTTGCATCATCAAAAGTTTGTATTCCCATACTGATGCGGTTGAACGGTAGAGTACGTAGCATTTGGGTATATTCTTCCGTAAGGTCATCGGGATTTGCTTCAAGAGTTACTTCTGTTGCTTTCCTCGTTCCGTAAACCTGTTCAATCGTCTTGAAAACCTCTTTAAAGTCTTCCTCCGATAATTGTGACGGCGTACCTCCGCCGAAATAAATGGTTTCAACAGCTTCCCCTTTCAGATATTCCTTGCGTTCCGTCAACTCCCGACAAAGGGCACGGATATATTGCGATTTCAATTCCGAACATGTGGTGGAATAGAAATCGCAATAAATGCAACGTGTCTTGCAGAAGGGGATATGTATGTAGATGCCTGCCATAACTATATTGTTTCTGTAGAAGAACTTCTGTAGTTCTTACTTTGGCGGCAAAGATAACTATTCCTTCCGAAACTTACATCAGGAGAGAGAAACCGTCTTCACCGTTCCGTCAGAGAAATAAATGGTTATAGTGTCTCCGGTCTGTTTGAAGGACTTTACAGGTGCCAATTCTTTTTTAGTAAATGGCTTGCCACTCTTTTTCCATAATTGTAGTGTGATAAAGACTTTATCACCGGAATGAGTGGTGGCTACATTGATTACGGAACATTTATTACTTACCGGATGTAGTCCTTCAGTCTGTACAAATTCCACTTCCGACCAACCCTGAAGATTGATAAGCGCTGTCTGATAGGCTCCATTATCCATGCAGTAGGCGGTATATTCTCCGAACTTTTGCTCCTTTGTAACAATGGGACTTTTTAATTCCGGTAATGAATAGTGTCCATAACGTAATTCTGTTGTAATCGGGAAAGATATTTTGTCTACACGCAGAATACCATTAAAAAGTGGAATTTCTGCCAGGCGGAATTTGATTTCCGGGTTTGTTTCAAGTTCTGCATCCCGGTAGTAAATTCCGTCTTCAAACTTCTTGAAGGTGTAGAGGCGCAGTACTTCCCATTCTTGTTTGGCATTCAGCACAGCATAGTTCATAGATACCTTGCCATCCGGACTATCTGCCATCCAGGGAAATGCTGTGTTGTAAGACAGTTTATTATAATTCTCGGTAGAACGGAACTTCTGCCAGTCTTTAGCTACTGCTTCGTGACACCATGCACGTATTTCCGAAGTGCCGCTATTGGGATAGTTAGTCACCAAGGTATTAGAGCCTTCCATGAACTTATTATACACCTTGCCGGGTTGAAACTCTTTTTCCCAAGCTCCGTTATTCTCGATAGCTGTCCAAAACGGATTATCAGCAGGCAATAATAATCCAAGAAATGCTTTTCCCATCCAGTAAACACTGCCACGACAACTATAAATCTGTACGGCAGGTTCAAAAGCTCCGTAGAATCCCAGTGTGGGTACCCGGTCTTCCATTAATGCAGGATTTTCAAGGAACTGGAGCAAGGTGGAAGAAGCAATGCGGCGCATCCAGCCATAGTTGATAGACGGATCATTGAGCCACCCCATCAGCGGGAAAGGTACAGCGGCAGCTATACGGTACGTAATACTGCGTCCATACATATTCATTTTACCATCCTCAGCAAACATATAAGGATAGTTAGGAACCAAATCACGGAAGTTGCTGACAAACTGACGTCCGGCTTCCGGATTAAATTTCTCACCGTAATAATGTGCCCAAATCATACCATACATTTGGAAAGCCCACATACTATAGTAGTCATAGGCCGGACTGTCATTATACCATCCGTATCCACGATATTGTGCCAGTGATTTTTGCAGCAATTCATCCATATACCCGTCTTTTACTTCATAACCTTGATCTTTGAAGAAAGACATGACGAATATATTGAAGAAGCGCCAGTTAGAACCGATTGTCGGTCCGTTGCCATAACTAAGCATTAATGCGGCAAGATCATCTTTCTCCTTTTGAGTCAGTGGCTCCCAGATAATCTCAGGCATTACGGTAAGCGACAGGGCAAGTGCTCCGAATTCTACAAGTGTCTGGCTTGGCCCACCTTTGAGATGTTGAATATATCCGGACTTCGACGGATCACTCATATTGCGCAACTGTTGCCGGTAATAATCCCCGACTTTGATTCCATTCAGTACCAAATCTGGATTTTCTTTTAATAGAGGAATTGCTACAAACATGGTGCGGCAAAGTCCTTCCAGATTTTCCGTCTTGTTGAACTTTCCATCCGTTGGATAGCTTTTTCCCGGTTGTTTGGGGAAACGCATCGGCTCATCCAATGTGTGGATGTAGCTAAATGCTCCGTCCAATAAATAGGTTGCTGCGTCCATCCAATGTTGGCGAGTCATTCCGGTAAGAGGGCTCAGATGATAATCCGGTTGTACTAAATGAAATACGGAATCATTTTTAGCTTGTGATAAGGATGCGTTTGCGTTTAGAGATACTAAAAAAACAAACAGTAATAATTCCTTGATCATTTTAGAAAAGGTAATTTTTATCATAGCGTGTGTATTACATGGTAAGAATATTCTTATTTATTTCTCTCTGCAAAGAAAATACTTTCCATACTATTTTAATGAGCATTTTGAGGTCAAAAAAGGTGATTTTTAGACCAAACCTATTTCTTTTGTTCCTATCCACTCCTTACTTGAGCCTTATCCGAAGCATACTTGCTCCGTACATTCTCCACTCAGAAGTACCTCTGGATGGAGAAAGTACGGGGTTGGTACGGAGCAAGTATATCTCAGGTATGGCTCATTATAGAATGATTGAAATAAAAAATTACCAATGGATAAGATTCTTTTAGATATATTTACGTATATTTGCCTGCGATTATTAATTATATTGGAAATTAGTTTTTAATCATGAAAGCAATACTTACTATGAAAGAAATTATCTGGAGTTTTATTTTTTGCTTTGGAATATTTTTCCCTTTGGCATGTCAGGCTAAGGTGATACTGGAGCATGATGCTTTGCAGTTCAAATCTTCATCTATTTTAAATAGTCTGTCCAGTAAGGATGTGCAATCGGTCTATCAGGATCGTGATGGCTATATCTGGATATCTACCCGTAATGGACTTTTTCAATATGACGGTTATTCTATCATTACTTATAAATCCAATCTTTATCATCCTGATTTGTTGACCAGCAATAATATTTATTGCGTGGCAGAGGATACTTGCCATAGATTATGGATTGGAACTTATAATGGATTGAATGTATTGGATAAGAAAACAGGAGAAATCCGTAAAATAGAAAACACGGAAATAACCGGTGTTGGTGTATCTCAGATATTAGTGACGAGCGATCAGCGCATTTTACTTGCTACGGAAGTGGGACTTTATGAATATTTGGAGGCTGACGATAGCTTTTTGGTTTTCAACAGTGACAATACAGATGGAGGATTTCCGGGAACTACTGTAAAGTCTTTATTTGAGGATAAAAGAGGAGATATCTGGATTGGCACATGGAATTCGGGGTTGTATCGTTATGAAAAGAAGTCCGGTAAATATTGGGAATATCCGAAAATGAATTCCGGAAACTCTGCCCATGTTGTATTTCAAGATAGCCATGAAAATATATGGGTAGGAACCTGGGGGGCAGGTTTGCATTTATTACATAATGCATATACTCCCGGGGAAACTACTTGGACGACGTTTACTCATGATGACAAACGGTCCGGTACAATCTCGGATAATCTTATCTATGCCATTTCGGAAGATACGAATACGCATTCTTTGTGGGTGGGAACCCGTAGTGGGCTGAGTATACTTTCACTGCAGGGTATGCAGGCTGCATCTTATGAATTTGAGAACTGCTATTCCGGAGAATCTGAGAGTTCGATTACCAGTAGTGAAGTCGCATCTTTACTGCGCGATCGGCAAGGGCTTATGTGGGTAGGTATGATTGGTGGGGGAGTCAATGTGGTAAATACTCGTAAGGCGAATTTTAAATTAGACCGTCTGCCTGAAGTTAAGAGAATGCTGAAAAGTAATTCGGTTCGCAGCATCTTGCTGGATGATGAAGGACAGCTTTGGATGGGAATCAGTACTTATGGCTTTGGTATAAAAGACCGTAAAACGGGGAAATTTACTCATCATGATCAAATGCTTGACTTCAATTCATATAGGGGGATTTCTACAGTGATGTCCATAATGCAATCTCCTTCTACCGGACATATATGGATTGGGGTGTACAATGGAGGAGCTTATGAAATAGATAAATCTGCTTCTATAGGAAAGCGTGTGAAAGCGTATAACTCTTCGAATGCTCCATGGATGTGTAACTCCTGTATTTATTATATCTACGAAGACTCCGGGAAGAACCTTTGGTTTGCTACCAGAGGTGGGGTTTCGATGCGTGCGGCAGATGGGACACCTGTGCGGATTGATTCTTTGAAAGTTGGAAATACAGCCGTACGAGATATGGTTGCCATGCAACTCACCGAAGGTCCTGATGGTGCAATCTGGGTGGCATCTAATACGCATGGAATAGTACGTATCCAAGGTCGTGGTAATTTCTTGGGCGCATATACGCTTGTTGCATATTCCATTGCTAATGGGAAATTGAACAGTAATTATGCAGACTGTATTTATAAAGATAGGGAGGGGCGTATTTGGGCAGGAACTGGAGGAAGCGGTCTGAGTCTTTATGATGTTGAAAAGGATCTGTTTTTGCCGGTACATAAATTATGGAATCTGCCGGGAGATGCTGTGACAAGCATTCAGAGTGATAAACAAGGTGATCTTTGGCTGGGGACTAATGCGGGATTGTTGCGCCTTACTGTGCCAAAAGATTTGCAGAATGTGACATATCGTCTGTATACCACTTCTGATGGGTTGCAAGATAATTTATTTAACCGGGGAGCTTCGTGCGTGGCACCTGACGGTGAAATGTTTTTCGGCGGGCATCAAGGGTATAACAGTTTTTTTCCTGATGAGCAAAACGAACAAGTGTTTTCTTCTCCTGTCGTGATTACTGACATTAAAATATTTAATCAGTCATGGAGTACCCTTTCAGGCGAAGAACGTAGCAAAATATCCGGTTTGTCACCGGGATTCACAGATGAGATATTTCTGGATTATAAGCAGAATAATTTCAGCTTCGAATTTTCAGCATTGGAATATGCAAATCCTAAAAGAAACCAATATGCCTACAGACTGGATGGCTTTGATTCGGACTGGCAATATACGGATGCCTCCAAGCGTTTTGCGTATTACAATAATTTGAAGTCAGGAGCTTACACCTTTAATGTGAAGACCTCTAATTCAAATGGTATCTGGGGTGAAGATATAAAAACTGTAAAAGTTGTAATTTTGCCGCCGCCTTGGAAAACTTGGTGGGCTTACACCTTATATATATTAGTACTTCTCGGTGTATCCTGGTATATTTCCCGGATTATCCGTAATCGTATTCGTTTGCGCAATGCATTGCATCTTCGTGAGATGGAGCAGGCAAAAGCAGAGGAGATCAATCATGCCAAACTGCAGTTCTTTACGAACATTACACATGAGTTATTGACTCCGCTGACCATAATTTCGGCTTCTGTGGATGAGCTGAAACAAACGGCTCCTACCTATAAAGAACAATATAATGTGATGACGCATAATATAAATCGGTTGATACGTTTGTTGCAGCAGATCTTGGAGTTTCGCAAGGCGGAGACTGGCAATCTGAAATTGAAGGTTTCGCAAGGAGATCTGGTGCAATTTGTACATCGGAGCATTGATGGCTTCCGCCCATTAATGAAGAAAAAGAATATTCATTTTACATTTCAAAGCGATGTATATAAAAGTTTTGCTTTCTTTGATCCCGATAAATTGGATAAGATATTGTACAATTTGCTTTCTAATGCTTCTAAATATAATAAAGCTGGTGGAAAAGTTGGAATTGAACTTAAATGTGATGAAGCGAATGAAGTAGCTTGTTTAATAGTAAAAGATAATGGTCTCGGCATCTCGAAAGAATCGCAGAAGGATCTGTTCAAGCGCTTTTATGAGGGAGATTATCGGAGATTTAACACTATTGGCACAGGCATTGGCTTGTCATTGGTGCGTGATTTGGTTACTTTGCATCATGGTTCTGTTTATGTAGAGAGTGAGGAAGGAAAGGGGACAGCTTTTAATGTACGGATTCCGATTTGTCGTTCTGCTTATTCCGAAGAGGAAATAGATGATGCCAGCATTCTTTCAACCTCTGATATGGTCGATGAGTTACAGAATGATGTTGTGTTTACGAATACTTCATCTTTGCCGGAAGACAGCAATCTTGGCAAAGAAAGCATGGTGAAAGAGAAAAAGTATGCTTTATTATTAGTTGAAGATAATGAGGATTTGTTGGGATTGATGGTGAAACTTCTGGGCGCTGAATATATAATCCATACTGCTACCAATGGTAAAGAAGCACTTGATGTACTAACGGAAGAGGATATTGACCTGATTGTATCTGATGTAATGATGCCGGTGATGGATGGCATTGAATTATGTAGGAATATAAAAGGGAGTTTTGATACCTCACATATTCCATTGATTCTGTTGACTGCAAAAAAACAAGAAGAAGACAGGGTGGAGGCATATGAGTCGGGTGCAGATGCATTTATTACGAAACCGTTTAATCTAAGTGTACTTCATGCACGTATCAGTAATCTGCTGAAATCTCGTGAGCGGGTTATGAAAGACTTCAAGAAACAGTTGGTATTTGAGGCAAAAGAACTGAACTATACTAGTATGGATGAAGACTTCCTGCAGCGTGCCATTGATTGTGTGAATCGTCATTTGGATGATCCTGAGTTCGATCAGACCCGTTTTTTGGAAGAGATGCATACTACTAAATCTACTTTCTTCCGTAAATTGAAGTCTTTGACAGGATTGACTTATGTGTCATTTATCCGTAATATCCGTATGAAGGCGGCCTGCCGTATTATGGAAGAGAAAAAACAAATCCGTATATCTGAGTTAGCATATGCAGTGGGTTATAATGACCCACGCTATTTTAGCAGTACCTTTAAAAAGGAAATAGGTATGCAGCCTTCTGAGTATATGGAACGTTTCACTTCTGGTGGAACGATCGAGGGAGAATAATTTAATTGTTAATCTTTTTGTGTTTGCCTTGATGTGTTGAAGAATGTTTCAACTAAGGTGGATATTTGTTTCATGCACCAAATGTAAACATGTTTGGGATATTCGTACCCCCTGTACTTCTTAAATGTCCATAGATTTGCAATGTAGTTTTAGAACTAAGCATGCGGTTCAATGACTACATGGTGTGTTAAGTTATTTTTTAATCTTAAAATTCATACGATGGAAAAACAAAAGATTTCCTCGGGGGCAAAATTGAATAAGGTATTTTATACCTTAATGATTTGTATGGCTCTCATGATGAACGTCTCGTTTCTGAACGCTCAAAACCCGAATGTTACGGTAACTGGTACGGTAAATGATCCAATGGGGCCTGTAATTGGTGCCAGTGTGGTTGAAAAAGGTGTACCTTCTAATGGATGTATTACTGATATTGACGGTAATTTCTCTTTGAAAGTGAAGCCGAATGCTACACTGATAATAAGTTTTGTAGGCTACAAAACAGTAGAAATCCCTTTGAAGGGACAAAGAACTGTGAAAGTAACATTGCAAGAGGATACTGAAATGCTGGATGAGGTTGTGGTTGTGGGTTATGGTCAAATGCGTAAAAAAGACCTGACCGGTTCTGTTATCCAGATTCGTCCCGACAAATTAGCGAATGAGGCTCCCAAGACTGTGCAAGATGTGTTGCGTGGTACACCAGGTTTGAATGTAGGTTACGATGCTTCTGCTAAGGGCGGTGGTTCTATGCAGATTCGTGGTCAGCGTTCTGTATATACGGAAGGCGGACATAATGATCCGTTGATTATCCTTGATGGTATGCAGTTTTATGGTGAACTTTCTGAAATTAATCCGAATGACATTGGCCAGATTGATGTATTGAAAGACGCCTCTTCTGCTGCTGTTTATGGTGCTAAAGCTGCCAATGGTGTTATTATTATTACGACTAAAAAAGGTAAGTCAGGTAAGCCGACTATCAATTTTACCGCTACCCTTGGTATCAATACAAAGAGTGAATATCGTGATGTTTATGATGCCAACGGCTATATGAGATATCGTGAGGACTGGTATAAAAAAGATACTTATGCCACTGACCCTTTTACTGGTGTTTATGGAGCGTATGCAGCCGGACAATGGAAAAACAAGAAGGATGAGAACGGTAAAGATATAATTGGCTCTGATGGCAAACCCGTACAAGAATATATATATAACCGTGCTGCCGGTTATTATGATAATCCTGCGAATTTAGGCCGGTATGGCATCTCTGTTGACCAATGGAGAGCGTTCACCTCAAATGAGAGTGGGGAATCGGACGCCAGTATTTATGCAAAGCGTTTGGGACTGGAAGATGGCGTTTTGGCTAACTATCTGGCCGGAAATACATATGACTGGTATGACCGTACTTTCCGTACAGGTATCAACCAGGATTATACGGCGAGCATTTCCGGTGCCGGTGACCGGATGAATTACTACATGTCCATCGGTTACCTGAAGAATGAGGGTGCAGTGAGAGGTAACGATTACAATGCCATCCGTGCCAACTTGAAGGTGAACGGCAAAGTGACCGACTGGTTGGAAATCGGAGCGAACGTTAATTTCCAGGATCGTAGTGACGGTGATATTTCTGTAAATCTTGGTACGAATTACTGGGATGCCAATATGTTGCGAAACAGTCCTTACTCCACTTATCGTAACGAAGATGGTAGCTATTGCCAATATCCGATGGGTTCCAATAAGAAATGGGGCTACAACTATGACTTTGAACGTCAGTATCTGGATCTGGAGAAGGGCTATACTGTGTTGAATACTATTTTCAATGCCAAAGTAAAATTGCCTTTCGGAATCACTTATGATTTCAATATAGCTCCTCGTTATCAATTTTTCTATGACCGCTACTTTATGTCAGCTGCTAAACCTGACTCTAATCCAGATAGCCAGGGCGTAAATCGTGAACAAAGTAAACGTTTTGATTGGTCTTTGAATAATACTATTACATGGGATTATACATTGGCCCAAAAGCATCACTTTATTCTTACTTTGGTGCAGGAAGCAGAAGAACGCCGTTTTTGGCAGGATAAGATTAACGCACGCAAGATATTACCCTCGGATGCCTTGGGATTTCATAATACCAGCAATGGTAGCAAGACGCTGAGTAGCTTTTCTTCAAATGATACGCACGAAACGGCTGCTGCTTATATGGCACGTCTGTTCTATTCTTACGATGATCGCTATATGATTACTGGTACGGTTCGTCGTGATGGTTATTGCGCTTTCGGTGCCAACAATCCGTGGGCTACCTTCCCTTCTATATCTGCTGCATGGAATTTTACCAATGAAAAGTTCTTTAATTGGGAGCCGATGAGTACCGGTAAATTGCGTGTCTCTTGGGGTAAGAACGGTAACCGTTCGTTGAAAGACCCTTATATTGCTCTTGCCAATCTGGGTGCCGGAGCAGGGGCTACAATGGGGTATTTGGTTGCTAATGGTGGTACAGTGGATGTTAAGTATTTGGGTATGGATCGTTTATCTAATCCGAATCTACAATGGGAGAAAACGGAAGCTTTAAATTTTGGTTTGGACTTCGGATTCCTGAATGATCGCATCACGGGTAGTGCTGAATATTATATTATGAAGACGCATGATATGATTATGGGACAACGTCTGCCGGGATTTACCGGATTTGGAAGCATTACTACCAATTTGGGTGAAGTGCAGAATAAAGGTTTCGAACTTTCATTGAATACCCTGAATATTCAGAATCGGGATTTCGAATGGCGCTCTACTTTAAGCTTCTCCATCTATAAGAATGAAATCAAGCATCTTTATTATGAATACGAAGACGTGCTCAATGAAGCCGGAGAAGTGATTGGTCGTAAAGAGATGGACGACACAAGCAACGGTTGGTTTATCGGACAATCCATTGGTACTATCTGGGATTATGAGATGGATGGTATTTGGCAGGCTGATGAGGTAGCAGAAGCTGCTAAGGTAGGTCAACGTCCGGGCGATCCGAAAGTAGTGAACCACTATACTGCTGACGATAAAGAAGACGGTACACCGGTCTACAATGAGAAGGATAAAGTGTTCTTGGGTAAGAAAAATCCGCCTATCCACTGGTCGTTCCGTAATGAGTTCACTCTTTGGAAGGATCTCAATATTTCTTTCAGCATGTATTCCTATATGGGACATAAGAGTTTGGAAGGTTATTATCTGAATCAGGATAATGGCGGTTCATTGATTACTTATAACAGCAATACTTTCAAGAAGAGATACTGGACACCTGAAAGTCCGACTAATGAGTATGCGCGTCTCGATGCCTATGGTCCGAATGGTGCTAAGGGTGTACAGAAGTTGCACAATCGTTCTTTCATCCGTCTGGACAATATTTCTGTGGCTTATACCTTGCCGCAAGCGTGGACGAAGAAGATACAGCTGGAACGTGTAAAACTCTTTGGTACTGTTCGTAACGTAGCGACTTGGGCGGCAGACTGGGAATATGCAGACCCGGAAACCGGTGGCTTGGCTACCCGTACCTTTACATTCGGATTAAACTTAACTCTTTAAACTGTTGAAACAATGAATAATTATATTAAGAATAAACTTTCTAAGGGTGTATTGCTCCTTACAGGAATAGCAGTATTCAGTGCATGCACTGACAACTTTTTGGAACCAGATCCTCTGTCGTTCTATGAACCTGAGACTACATTTGCTACTGAATCAGGTCTGGAAGCTGTATTGGCTATGGCTGACCGTCATCTTCGCACTTGGGCATTCCACTATAGTAGTGGTGACTGTAATATCAGCATACCTCTTGGTACGGAATATCTATTTTCTGAACTTTCTCTGTATGGTAAAACTGATGGTACAGGCGGTGTGTATGGTAATTTTGCCAATCAGTTGCAACCTACCAGTGGTTTGAACAACGGTGACGATAACCGAATCATGTACTTCTGGAACGAAGGTTTCACGGGTATCAAGCATGCCAACACTATATTGTCCTTTATAGACAAAGTGACTGCATTGAGTGAGGAAACAAAAAATGCCTATAAAGGGCGTGCTTATTTCCATCGTGCTTACCGTTATTTGAATCTGGTGATGCAGTTTGGTGATATTCCTTTGGTAACAAAGACACTGGAAGTACCTAAACGAAACTATCGGTCTACCAAGAAAGAAGAAATCCTGGATATGATTACACAGGATATGGAAAAAGCTGTGGAGTGGGTGCCTGTGCAAAATGATACCCGTTACATCGGTATGGTGAACAAAGAGGCATGTCGTCAGCTGCTTATCAAATGTTATTTGGCAACGGGGCAGTTTGAAAAGGCTGAGAAGCAAGCTGACATTTTGATTGACCAGTCAGGATTGTCACTGATGACAGAAAGCTTTGGTAATGCAAACGATGGTGGTGAACCGGAGACTTGGAAGATTACCCGTAACGTGATTTGGGACTTGCATCGCCCTGAAAACAAGATGATCGCTGCGAATAAGGAAGTCATCATGGGAATGCCTAACTGTACGGACGAATCATTTGTGAACTTTTTATCAATGCGTATTTTCGGCCCATTCTGGGGTGACGGTAACCTGAAAACACCTGATAGTAAAACGGCCGGTGAGCGTTATGCACGTAATAATGGCAAATATGAAGCTACTACAGACTTTACACGTGCTTTTGGCCGTGGTATTGCCACCGTTCGTGCTACTCATTTTGCTCAACATGGACTTTGGGTAGTGAACGGTGTGGAAGATAAGGAAGACCTTCGCCATAACTCAAAAGTAGGAAACTGGGTAAATATGGAGGACTTGACTTACAATAATAAGGATTCTAAATATTATGGTCAGCATTTTATGCTCTATTCACCCGAAGATGTTTGGGGGGTAGATAAAGATGGTAAACCTGTTATCACAACTCCTAAGGGAGCTTTACTCTGTAATGATACAATTCGTGATTGGTTTGATTTCCCTCACTACAAGATCTATTTGGAAGATGTGCGCAATGAAGCTAATATGGGTGCCAATGACTTTCAAGGTGCAGCCGGTTCCGGTGCTAATGCAAACTGGTATCTGTATCGTTTGGCAGAAACTTATCTGCTGCGTGCTGAAGCTAAGTATTATCAGGGTAAGGATGCCACATCAGATGTAAATGAAGTACGTAAACGCGCTAAATGTTCACAACTTTATGCAGCTGGAACCGTGACTATTGGTGATATCATGAATGAACGCGCTCGTGAACTTTATCTGGAAGAATGGCGCAATGTAGAGTTGACCCGCGTATCTCTTTGTCTGGCATTGAGCGGCAAACCTGATGAATGGGGAAATACTTATAGTAAAGACAATTGGGATAAACAGCAAGGTACGGATAATGTTGGCGGAAGCTACTGGTATCAACGTATCATTCATTATTCCTTGTATAATAAAGGTGACATTGTTTCCAATGGTAAGACTCTGAATTATTATATGGATAAGCGTAACCTTTTCTGGCCGGTTCCGAATAGCGCTATTACTGCGAATAATAAAGGACAGTTAGCTCAAAATTACGGTTACGATGGATATGATGTCAGTGTACCAATGTGGGAAACTTGGGAGGAAGCTGTTGCTGATGAGGAGAAGAGTGAATAATCTGATTTAGGTTTTTCTATAGGTTTTAGTGCTTAAATAAGAAGGTTGTGTCAAAAGTATCTGTTGGTGTACAAAGTGATTTTGACACAACCTCTTTGCTTTTAAAAGGAATGAAGTTATGAGTAAATATTTAGAAATAGCAGGAAGCTTCGTATGCCTCTGTTTATTCTTTCAAACCGTTCTTTTGGGGCAGACCAATTCAATAGGTAACCAAGATATTGTTTCCGGTGAACTGTGGAAAGATACGGATGGAAATGTAATTAATGCCCACGGTGGTGGCATTATTCTCCATAAAGGAAAATACTACTGGTATGGAGAACATCGACCTTCCTCTGGTTTTACAACTCAAGTAGGGGTAACATGTTACTCATCTGCGGATTTACGTAGCTGGAAGTATGAAGGCGTGGCTTTAGCTGTATCTGATGAAGTTGGAAGTGATATAGAAAAAGGTTGTATCATTGAACGGCCCAAAGTAATCTATAATCAAAAGATTGGGAAGTTCGTCATGTGGTTTCATCTGGAACTGAAAGGAAAGGGATATGGACCTGCACGTGCAGGAGTTGCCATAAGTGATACTCCGGTAGGGCCTTACATGTTTATCCGTTCCGGACGTATAAATCCGGGCGTTTATCCGATGAACATGACGCCGGAGGAACAGAAGCTCACTTGGAACCCGAATGAGTATGAATGGTGGACTCCGGAGTGGCGTGAAGCAATAAACAAAGGAATGTTTGTGAAACGTGATTTGGAATGTGGGCAGATGTCTCGTGATATGACTTTGTTTGTTGATGAGGACGGTAAAGCTTATCATATTTATTCTTCTGAGGAGAATCTAACGCTTCAAATTGCAGAATTGTCCGACGACTATCTTAGCCATACAGGAAAATATATCCGTATATTTCCGGGTGGACACAATGAAGCACCGGCTATATTCAAGAAAGATGGAACTTACTGGATGGTAGCGTCAGGATGTACTGGTTGGAAGCCTAACGAAGCCAGGCTTATGACTGCTTCTTCCATTCTAGGAGAGTGGTCTCAGTTACCCAATCCTTGTGTCGGGAAAAATGCGAAATTTACTTTTGGCGGACAAAGTACCTATATATTGCCATTAAAAGATGGTGGATATATGTTTATGGCAGACATGTGGCGCCCAAGCAGTCTGGAAGATTCACGTTATATCTGGTTGCCTATCCGATTTAGTGAAAAAGGAATTCCGTTTATTGAATGGTTGGATAAATGGTAAATTTCTTATTTACGGGTATATCAGAAGCAATAGAAAAGATGGAAAAGACCAGATTTTCCTGAAAACTATGCATTTTATAACGGAAATGACCGATAAATATCCTCTTTTGCAATATTTGTAGTAGTTCGTTTTCTTATGAAACGGATATATTTGCAACAATGAAAAACAACTTATATAGAATATCATGAAAACAAGAAAATATCTTTGGCTACTATTGACCGTAGCATTGCTGATACCTCTTAATGTATCGGCTAAAAAGAAACCTGAAAAAGTAAAGACTGATCGTGAATTATGGACAGGCATTCTCTATCAGATGGCTGCACCTGTACTGAGCAATATGAGCGAAGGTAAATTGCAGGAAAATATGATGGTAGAGTTAAGTCCTACATGGGATGGCCGTGATAAACGAGTGACTTATATGGAATGCTTCGGCAGGTTGATGGCCGGACTGGCTCCGTGGTTGTCATTGCCTGATGATGACACGGCAGAAGGTCAGCAGCGCAAACAATTGCGTGAGTGGGCATTGAAGAGTTATGCCCAATCAGTGGACCCGGAAAGTAAAGATTACCTGCTATGGCGCAAGGAAGGACAACCTCTTGTAGATGCTGCCTATATAGCTGAAAGCTTTTTGCGTGGATATGATGCCTTATGGGTTCCGTTGGATGATTTGACAAAACAGCGATATATTGCTGAATTTCAACAATTGCGCCGGGTAGATCCCCCTTATACGAATTGGTTGTTATTCTCTTCAACCGTTGAATGCTTCTTGAAAAAGGCAGGTGCCCAAACCGATTACTATCGTATAACTTCTGCTTTACGTAAAGTAGACGAGTGGTATGTGGGCGATGGTTGGTACAGTGACGGAGAAGATTTTGCATTTGACTATTATAACAGTTTTGTGCTTCACCCCATGTATGTGGAATGCCTTGACGTGATGACGGATGGAGGAAAAAGAAACATCTGGAATGTGAAAGGCGGAAACTTCCCGAAAGCTTTGAAGCGTATGCAGCGTTTCGGTATGATATTGGAACGCTTTGTTTCTCCCGAAGGTGCTTTCCCCGTATTTGGTCGTTCAATTACTTATCGTACCGGTGTGTTACAGCCTCTTGCCTTGTTGTCATTACGTGGCTGGCTACCGAAAGAATTGCCTGCCGGACAGGTGCGTGCGGCAATGACAGCTGTTATTCAACGCATGTTCGGTGATAACCGCAATTTCAATGCGGAAGGTTATCTGACATTAGGCTTTAATGGTTCTCAACCCAATATTTCAGACTGGTATACCAATAATGG
>USSR01000080.1 GCA_900557355.1 uncultured Bacteroides sp. | reverse complement strand
ACAGAATCGCGATATGCCAACGAATAAGAATGCAACCATACGATACCAAGCATGAGACAAGTGCTTCCAAGATCATCGCCACCGATACTATATTGATACGTGAGTTCGGGATAAAAAAGTTCCTTTAAAAGTTTTTTCTTATCCCGAACTCACGCTTATATAGAAGCAGGGCATGAGAAAGACATTATTCCCATCCATATATCACGATGTTTCAGATGTAAGATTACCAATCCTTCAGACGCAAGATTACCAAGAAACACGCCATCTTGTGCATAACGCCAACTATCGGCCCGGACATCTCCTCATAAGTAAGGACACCGAAAGGGACAGATTCAAAAGCATGCGGGCGCTTTCGTGATGTGATAATATTTAGGCGCGTATCACGCGGAACAATACGGATTCTATAATTAAATCCGAGGTTCCGCGCAATTCGCGCCTAAAGGAAAGTATCAAGGGAGTTTCTTCTGACACCCTCTACAGCTTGGTTCTACTTTCCGTCTTTAATCAGTGTTACACAGATTGCAGATTCCACAGGAAAGGCAGAGTCGATATCGGCATATTAGTAACCGGGGTTCTGCTCCAATTGGTCGTTGACCAAGAGGTCGTCAGCCGGTATGGGCCACAAATAGTTCTTTTTGGGGTCGAACGACATCTTATAGAAAGTCACGATATAGCCGGCCTCTTCCATCGGAGACAAATCGGGAAGTCCGTCTTCGTCAATATTAGGGATGCCTCCTATCGGATAGTTGCCCTCGTCCCAGTTTTTCAAAAGCTTCATAAACTCGTCAGACAATTGCGTATTCGACTCGCTGCCTGTCAGTCCGTTCCAATTGGTCGAGCCGGACCATGCACGATCCAAGTAATACATGGATTTGTTATGCGACTTCTCGGCTACTCTCCAGCGCAGCAAATCGCGATACCGAACACTTTCGAATGTAAACTCCGCACGACGGTCCATCCGTATGATACGGCGGAGTGCTGCTTGCGAAGCGACCTTGACTCTGGGGTAGTCGATACCTGTATTCCGATAAGCACGCTCCCGGATCAAGTTGATAGTCTTGTCCAAATCTTCTTGCGTACACGTCCCCATCTCATTCTTAGCCTCCAAGTAAGTCATAAGAACTTCGGCATAACGCAGGTAGGGATGGCAATTGTCTGAGACGCCGCCATACTTGTTATAGTTTTTCCACTCCTCTTTCACAAATTTGCGGATTACCAAACCATTGTATGCGGCATGCTGGTTAGAAGCTTTCGAATCGCTGCTCAGAACCATTTTGCCAGTAGCCACCTCGTAGACTTTATTGGCGTAAGGGCTGGGGTTATATTCATATCCCAGCATAACGTAGTCCGGATATTTCTCGGGGAATGTGCCATCTTTCTTCGAGGCCTCATATTCAGCATAATCTTCCGAATACTTCGTCTTATACGGCTGAATGGTCATTGCCAATCGGGGATCACGGTTGGCAAACGGGTCTTTAGGATTATAGAGCGGCGATTCGTCGATAGGCAATCCGTCTATGCAGGTATAAGCGCATAGCAATTCCAAAGAAGGGCTCTTTCCGGCAGTTCCACTGACCTTACGTATGATTGTATTTCGGATGTCGGTAAAAAGGCCGAATCCTTTCTTAAGAGCCAGGTTTCCCTTGAAATAGAACATCAGCTCTTTCGACTTGTCTGCCTTAAACAAATCGAGATAATTGTCGTGCAACTCGTACACATTCAAGTCCATACATTGCTTAGCAGCATCTGCAGCAGTCTGCCAGTCTTGATGGAACAGGGCAAAACGCGCCTTAAAGCCAAGTGCAGCACCTTTAGTCGGTCTGAGCTGTCCGGTTATCGTGGCCGGCAAGTATTCGATGGCCTTATCGAAACATTCATAAGCATATTCAAGCACCTTTTCCTTAGGAGAACGGGCGGCATGGTATGCTTCGTTCAGGCTCATGTTGTTATTGAGAATGCAGTCACCATAATATGCAGTCAGCTCACCGTAAGCAAAGCCCAGCATAAAATAGGCTTCGCCTTTGTATTGGTTCACTTTGGCTTCTCTCAGCCCCGATGCACTGCCTTTATCCAGTGCATTGACGATTTTGTTTGCACGCGCAATTGCTTTGTAGAGCACGTTCCATCTGCTGACAGAGGTTTTCCATTGCGAAGTAACTGTTCCAATAGTGATTTCATTTGACGCACCACGGTTCAGCACGTCATCGTCCCAATCAATACCATCGATAGGGAAAAAGTCCGGTCGCCACAAATCATTCAAGGCCATTTCTATTTCCGTGGCATCGTGGTACCAGTTTTCACTTGACCCTTCAGACAAAGGATTCAAATCTAAATCAGCGCAAGCTGTCAGGCCGATGGCCATTGTCATGACCAATATCTTTTTATGCAATTTTTTCATGATTTCTTAGATATTAAAATGAAACATTCAAGCCGAATATAAATGAAGAGGTTATTAAATCGTTGCCATAGCTGGTCCACTCAGGATCATACCCTTTAGGATGGTTAGAGAATGCCGGCAAATCATTAACGCTAAAGTAAGCTCTCAGTTTGCTTACATTAAACTTCTGAGTCAGCTGCTTGGGGAAAGTATAACCAAGGGTTATATTCTTTATACGCATGTAAGCCCCATTAAATAAGTAGAAATCACTGGTTGCGTAAATATTTGTATTATTCGTTGTCAGCTTCGGATATTTAGCCTTGGCATTCTCTGCATCGGTAGTATTAGGGCTCCAATGGCTCTCAATTAAATTAAGCGGACAAGCGTATGCCTGATATTTAAAGGGAGTGACGGGCCATGACCAATAAGAAAGTATATGCCCGATGCCTTGAAATGCCAGATTGAAGTCAATGCCTTTCCATTCGGCCCATATAGAACCACCGTATTGCAGTTCGGGCAATGAATTACCCAGTCTCACTCGGTCGCTGGAAGCGGTTATCTTGTTATCGCCATCAATGTCTTGATAACGGATGTTACCCTCTTTGTCATTGTTAGTGAGCACAGCTATCTTCTTTCCATCGGCATCATACATAGCATCTGCATTCAGGATAATGCCTAAGCTCTTATAACCGTACCATTCATTGTAATAAGAACCTTCCTCGGTTATCTTACCGGAACCGATATTCTGTCTGTCGGCCATATATCCCATCTTAGAACGATAGTCGGACAGGTTGAAGCTTACTCCATACTTGAAATCATCAATATGGTCGCTCCACGACAATTCAAAGTCCCAGCCTCTGGTGTGCATATCAGCAGCATTGTTCTGCGGTGCATTGTATCCGAAATAAGAAGGGAATCCTACTTGCATCAGCATATCGGTGGTTTTCTTGTAATAGTAATCGAAAGAACCACGCAAGCGGCTATCTAATAATCCGAAATCCACGCCAACTCCATAAGTGGTGGTGGTTTCCCATGTCAAATCATTGAAAGCATATTCAGACTGATAGGCTGTTTGAACAACATCGGACACACCCGTAGAGGTGTTGGGAAGATAACCTGTTCCGAAAGCCAACTTAGCTTGATAAGGGAATTCAGAACCGATACGCTCATTTCCCAATTGACCGATAGAGCCACGCAGCTTCAAATAGTCTACAACTTTTTTGTTGAACCAAGATTCCTCAGAAACAATCCATCCGGCACTTACCGACGGGAACGTTCCCCAACGATGACCTTTTGCAAAGCGTGAAGAACCGTCGGAACGGACATTGGCTTGCAGCATGTAGCGATTTGCCCATGAATACATGATACGTCCAAACACAGAGCGGTAAGCATTGTGTCCGGCACTGCCACTATTAAACTGGTAATCTTTAGGACCTAAATCCAAGTAAGGATAGTTATTCAAAGTATAATTGGTACGTGAAGCACCCAGATTCTCCCACTTGTATGCATAGTCTTCATAACCGGCCATCACTCCGATGGAATGTTTCTTGATGTCCAGTTTGTAATTGGCATAGAGTTGTTTTGTTAAGCTATGGTTGTGGTTGCGCGATTCGCTCAGGTTAGTAGTCGCATTGTCCTTTCCCGGAATTGTTTCACCGGAAATGGTGTACACATCGTATCGTTTAGTATGGCTCTTCCCAATTGCAAAAGAATAGTTCGGAGCAAGGATGGCCGTCAATGTCAGCCCCTTGATCGGCTTAATGTCCAATTGGATTTTACCACTTATACGATAATTCTTGCTGATAGAGGTTCCTCCCAATTCTTGCTTTGCGATAGGATTATCTCCATCCTTGCCATCGGCAAAAGTGCCGTCGCTCCAATAAACATTGTAAATAGGAGCACGCTCCATCAGCTCGGATATGGAAGCATGAGATTTTTCGGAGTTCCCATACACCATGTTCAAGTCTACATTGGCATGAATCCACTTGTTTATGGAGTAATCGTTATTGGTACGGATATTAATCCGCTCGTAGTTTTTGTTCTTAAAAAGCGATTCAGAGCTATAATATCCCAAGTTGAAGTTACTTTTCAGTTTGTCAGTTCCTCCACTCAACGACAACGAATGGCGATGGTGTGATGTATGGCTTTTAAGTCCGAGTCCCATAAAATCCGTATCGGCATACCTGTCTGGGTCTTCAGCACGCAATTGCGCATAGTTGTCTATCATTTCTTTCGAATAGATAGAGTAAGGAGAAGAAGCGCCATCATTGTATGTCATTTCATTCAAGCCAGTCATCCATTGAACCGAATTAGCAAATTCGGGCACTTCTGTCGGCTTATCTATTCCATATTCGCCATTATATGACAGATGGAATTCTTTATTCTTGGCACGCTTTGTTGTAACCAGCACAACACCTGCGGCAGCACGTGAACCATAGATTGCTGCAGATGCCGCATCTTTAAGAACCTGAATGTCTTTCACGTTTTCCGGTGCCACATCGCCCAAGTTTCCGGGTACTCCATCAATAATGACCAAGGGGTCGTTGGTAGAGAGAGTCGTAATACCACGTACACGTATTGTGGCTCCGGAACCTGGATCGCCGCTTGACCTTGTTATCTGCACACCGGCCATCTGTCCTTGCAATTGTGATGACAGCTGAGGAGTGTTATTCATACGCAATTTCTCACCGCCCAATGAAGACGTAGAACCTGTCAAGTCCATTTTGCGGGCACTACCGTAGCCGATTACCACAACTTCCTCCAGCGCTTCGGTATCTTCTTGCATGACAACTTCGTATGAGTTACTATTGCCTATCGCCACTTCGGTAGACTTATAACCTATGTAAGTGACAATAAGGGTAGCTTTTGGGTTGCTTACAGACAATGTAAAATTTCCATCCGTATCGGAGATAACACCGTTAGTAGTACCTTTCTCTATAATATTTGCACCGATAATAGGCCCGAAAGAATCTTTTACAACACCTTTTATGGTGCGCTTGGCTTGCTGTTGGCTATCGTTTGTCGAAGCTCCGTTGCGAGAGAGCACAATGTAGCCGCCTTCTATCTTATAGGATGCTTCATCACCGAACAAATCCTTGAGCACCTCCTCTAAAGTAGAATTTTTGGTGTTGATGCTTACTATTTTGTTTACGTTTACGTTCTTGTTGTAAATGAACAACAAGTCTGTCTGTTTTTCAATGTCACTCATTACACTTTCCACCTTGACATTGCGTTTGTTCAAGGTGATGCGCAAGTCTTGCAGGTCCACTGTTACCGCTTGTAGACTCAAGGGGCACGAAACCAAGAACATCGCTGCCATTTTCAGCAGGTGTGATACGCTGGTTTTTCTTTTTCTCATGATGTAAAGTTTAAAAGTTTTTTAGTATTAGTATGTTATGTTTATAGGTATATATATTATATTTAAGGCGGTGATGTCATAGGTATTAAAAAGTTTTTAGGGTTATTATTGAATGATTATCGTATCGTTGTTTTTATATTCGAAAGAGAACTTAGCGTCTTGCTGAAGTGCTTTTAGCACAGTTTCTATGGTATCCGATATGCGGAACTTTCCACTGCATGAGTAATGGTCGAGTTTAGGGTTGTTTATAATAATTCGTATGCCGTAGTTCTTTTCCATTTTTCTCATCAGATCTTTAAACGAAGTGTTGCGAAACGTGATGATTCCCTCTTTCCAGCTATACGCATCAAAGTTGCTAATGGGGCTCACTTTAAGCTGCCCGTCGCACAACGTTGCCGAGTTGTTAGGAGTGAGCGTCACAACCTGGTCGGGGTTCTCTGAATCGGTGACCTTAACGCTTCCTTGCATAAGGGCGGTAGAAAATTCGTCATCCTCATAGGATTCTACGTTGAACTGCGTGCCCAGCACCTCTACTTCGCAACGGCCGGTGTTCACAATGAATTTTTTGTTGCCCTGCTTCGTGACATTGAAGAAAGCTTCCCCTTTCAGCCGAACTTCACGTTTTTTGCTATTGAAGCTTGTAGGATATGTTAGTTCGGAGCGGGCATTGAGCCAGATGTGCGTACCATCAGACAAGGTCATTTCCACACGTTGCCCGGTTGGCACCTTGATGGTATTGAAAAACATTTCATCAGTGGCGAAATGGCTCCATAAGGCCGGGCCTGCCAAGACACAAATCAGAATCACTGCTGCCGCAGCAACGGTTTGGCTCCAACTCCGGATAAACGTTTTACGCGCTGAGGGCTTATTGGCCGTGGCCTTTTTGCTCAATTGGAGCGCATCGTAAAAGGTGCGTTCCCTGAAGAAATCTTTTCGGTTAGCCTGGTCGGCATTGACCCATTGACGAATGGCAGCCAACTCTTGGTCGGTTGCCTCGCCACGAAACATCTTATGTAGGAGTTCTTGTTCCATATATAGTTATATCACTATTATGAGGACGAATGAATGAGGGAATACCCTAAACACGGAATCCGCTTTTTTTTAAATTAATTGTCCTACCTCTACAAGTCTACTCCTTAGCTGCTTAATGTCCACATTATGTACATCGGGTTTCTTGGAACGGACAATCTGTGCGGCGGCTGTTCCTGCTGCTTCACCGGTCACCAGCGAGGGAGGCATCACACGCAGGCTACCGTAGGCGTAAGGGTCGGTTGATATGCAACGGCCTGCCACTAACACATTTTCCAGTTTCACCGGAGTCAGACAGCTGAAAGGAATCCCGTGTGACTCTCCTTTTTTATAACGAGGAAAATGCTTAGCGTCTTTCTTATGGACATCAATATAATAATTGTTGCGTCCAATGCCATCGGCGAACTCCTTGCGTTCCAACCAATCGTCTAAGGTAAAAGTATAATCGCACTTTATCCGGCGGCTTTCACGAATCCCCATCAAGCTTCCGGTAGTGTTCAAGTGTGAGGCGCCAAAGGTTTTAGGCTCAAACTCTCTAAGCCCCTGATGCAATTGTTGAGCTACCTTGCGGCCTTTCAGCATAGCCTGCGACAACGACTCCGGATTGGTGCTATCTACAGTGACATGTCCGGCATTGAATCCTACGATAGCAGGTCCTACCAGCTTGTCGTTCATGTGCGCATCCTTGACCAAGGGATATTTAGGATTTCCATGAATGGAGTGCACAGGCGAATCTTTTCGGTTAGAGTGTACGCTACCTATCAGAGAGTATTCATAAGGGTCGATGTTCGATACGGTAAAACAGAGTGTACCGTCCTGCACTTCACCGTTTTCATCCCCTTTAAGATAGTCGGCTCCCGCCCAAGTTGCCAAATCGCCGTCACCGGTGCAGTCTATGAACACTTTAGCCTTGCAGGCTGTAAGGCCGGCCTTGTTGGCCACAATGATTGCGTCCACCACTCCGTCTTGTTTCATTTCGACAGCAGCCATGGTCGTAAAGAAGAGCACGTGTACACCGGCTTGGGTCACTAAGTCATCGTATACGACCTTGAGGTACTCGCTATTGATGGGCACCCAGTCATTGTAGCGGACGTGGGGCACACCTTTGCGGGATTCCATGAATACTTTTTCGGCTATACCTTTATATATAATACGGTTCCCATCGGTAAAAGGACACCAGGCATTTAGCAAGCCAGAGGTTCCCATGCCTCCTAAAGCTCCGGTTCCTTCAATCAGCAGTGTGCGAGCACCATCGCGAGCGGCGGCGGCGGCAGCTGCACATCCTGAGGGTCCACCTCCTACCACAATGACATCCCAGTCTGTACTTATGGGAATGCGGGCTCTGATGCTGTCTTTGTTATTGCCGCCCGGTATGGATGCTAAAGTAGGAGTCATGGCCACTGAGGCCAATCCTAACGTACTCAAGCTTTTGATAAAATTTCGTCTTTTCATGTTTTTATGGTTTTAGCATTTTCTATAAGGACGAACGAGCTTCGGAGCACCCTAACCAAACTTTGGATATTTTTTAGCGTCTGCTTGATTTTTCTTTTTTTCTCAAGTTCCTCATCAGTTTTATTTAGAGAATTATCTTTGGCCTTTTCTCCCGTTTTCACTTGCTGCACGATCCGTTACGCTTTCCGTATCTGCAAAAGCGGAAAGATGGTTCCCGAAGAGGTGGCGGATGAAGCTTATCCAGGCCCGAATAAAATAAGAGACTCGGCCGCGGAAGTGGTAATTTTTTGCCACGTAAGGTTCCTTTGCTTCTGTGCCAAGTATGAGGAGCTTTCGATTTCAGTAAACCTTCGCGTCCGTTTTACTAAAACCAGAGACACCTCCTCTGGATGATGGCGGTAATTTTTACAATACAAAGAATAAAAACGACTAAAAAATCTTTTTCAAGTTTTTTTGCCTGCTCCATTTGAACTCATCTTCGGCCTTTCCCCTGTTTTTGCTCACCATACAGCCTGTTTACCCCTCATAAAGCAGAAAACAGCCTCATACACATATTTCAAAGACACACTGAGCAAAATTCAAACTGCCCCTTAGAATATTTGGATTTTTTAGAAAAACAACTTACCTTTGTTTTGCTTTAACAGCACTTCGTTAAAGCCCAATTAAGTTATTGAAAACGATACGAGTTAGCCAACAAAGCTTAGTGCTGCAAGATAAATAAGCGACTAATTTCCAACATCTTTAATGGAGCCTGAACACACATTAAAGCAATGTAGGAAACAGCATTCGACCGATATAAGGGAATCGCAATTGGCGCATAGCCCATATCCGGCTTTTTAATACGCTATTGCTAAAAAGTGCTATATCATAGTTGTATGAACATTGTCAACCAATTACTTTAAACAATGGGAAAAACAAGAAATATAATGGCAATCGACCAAATTTTCATGACACACCGCGAACGTTTTGTCCGATTTGCCGATTCCTATGTCCATCACATTGAGGCTGCGGAAGACATCGTGAGCGAGAGTTTTCTACATTGTTGGGAACAACGGAACAATCTGATAGAAGTAAACGACATAGCTATGTATATGCTAGTTATAGTGAAAAACCGATGTTTGGACTATTTGCGGCGGGAGCGTGTACGGGATAGCATCACAGAAGACATGCTGAGTGACAGAGAGTGGGAACTGACCATGCGTATTACCAGCCTGGAAGCCTGTGAGCCTGAAACCCTTTTAAGAAACGAAGTGCAGAAGTTAATAGACAAAGCCCTTAAGCAAATGCCAGAAAAAACGAGAAACATCTTTGTGATGAATCGCTACGAATGGAAGAGCTATCAAGACATAGCGCAAGAAACAGGACTCTCCATTAAGAGCATTGAATATCACATTAGCAAAGCCTTAAAGGTCCTTCGCCATGAATTAAAAGATTATATGCCGACATTCCTGTTGGCGCTTCACTTCTTGAACAGTTAAAGAATAGCCTACTTTCATTTAGGGTATTTAGATTCTAATTCGTCCTTATAACAAGAGCTTAGGGAGACAATCGCTGGTGTGCGATGTACTCCCTATATATTTCGATTTATTAACTAATTAGAGTACTATGAGTAAATTCAACATGCGTTTATCAATGTTCAAGTCCTTTATCAAACTCACGGGAGGAGACTATTTGCCCCAATTATCATCTTTAGGGAGCAATCATCTCTTTTTGGCCTTATGTCTGATTTTCATTTCTTTGGGAAAGAATGAGCGTGCCGTAGCGCAACAACTAAACTTTGGCCTTAACCAGAAGCAACCTTTTGAGGAAATTCCGCATTCTGAATACTCCTTTCAAACATCCTCTCGTAAAACCAAGAAACCGGTAGCAGGAAAACTCGTTGCATTAAGCAATAGAGAGTATCAACTGAATGAGGGCTGGGAACTTCTTGAAGGCTATAAAGTCCGCGAACTGCAAACATCTGTCCATGCCCCGATGTTGAATACTTCCGATTGGTATGGCGCAACCGTGCCTGGAACGGTGTTAACTACTCTTGTAGAGCAAGGGGTGTACCCCGATCCATATTGGGGATTGAACAACTTGCTTATTCCTGACACTTTATGCAGAATGGACTGGTGGTATAGAAATGTATTTACGATTCCCCAGAACAAACATGGAAATCGGCCCAAATTAATATTCAATGGAATAAACTATAGAGCAGAGGTGTGGCTGAACGGGAAACTCTTAGGCAATATCGACGGGGCATTCTGCCGTGGAATTTTTGATATAAGTTCGATTGCCAAGGTAGGAGAAGCAAATGTATTGGCAGTGCGTGTCATCCCGCCGAGCAATCCGGGTATTCCCCACGAGTCATGCAGAGCCGGAATAGGCCCAAATGGAGGAGTGTTATGTTTAGATGGCCCTACATTCATCAGCTCCGAAGGCTGGGATTGGAATCCTGCCACAAGAGATCGGAATACAGGAATCTGGCAAGATGTACGAATTGTATATGCCAATGAACTGGAACTTACCGATTCGCAAATCATCACAGATTTGCCTTTGCCTGATACCACAAAAGTCAGTTTCCTGATTCATACCAAGGTTTATAATGCCTCTACTCAACTCCAAGATGCCAAGCTGCATGTTCAAATAGGCAATGTGAAGGCTGTTCATCCTTTTAAGATAGGAGCCAAGGAGTATAAGGAGATTCATCTTACTCCCAAGCAATGCAAGGAGCTGGTTATGGAACATCCTATACTCTGGTGGCCCAACGGTTATGGCAATCAGTATTTATATAATGCAACGATTTGCCTGACCGACAATAACAACGATACCTTAGACATCCAAAAAATGCGTATTGGAGTGCGCGAAATGGAATATGAATTATCAGCCCATAACGCTAAAGGTGAAATAATGAGGATTAACTTCAACCCTACTGCGGCTTCTGAAAAGAGAACAAGACTATTTGACAATGTAGCTCGTATAAAGAGTAAAAACGGAGTGTTCGTGCCGCAGCTATTGCAACCTCTCGATGGTGAAATAGTGCGAGAAGTGGAAGATAAAGAGATGAAAGAGCACTTGGTAGTCAAAGTGAACGGTCAACGAATCTTCTGCAAAGGCGGAAACTGGGGCATGGATGATGCTATGAAAAGAGTTTCAAGAGAACGCTTGGAACCATACTTCAAACTGCATAAAAACATGCATTATACCATGATTCGCAACTGGACGGGCGAGTCTACCGAAGAGATTTTTTATGAGCTATGCGATGAATATGGTATATTGGTATTCAACGATTTCTGGCTATCTACAGAAGGATTCAACCTGAATCCATTAGACAATACGCTTTTCATGAAGAATGTAAGAGAGGTCGTTCGCCGTTACCGAAATCATCCGTCTATCGCTTTGTGGTGTGCCCGAAATGAAGGCTTTGCCCCCAAAGAATTGGAACATTCATTGGCAGAAACTCTTGTGGAAGAAGATGGGACCAGACACTATTTAGGCAATTCAAGGTCCTTGAACAGCGCGGGAAGCGGACCTTGGAACTATAAATTCGACCCCGCGTGGTATTATAAATCATTAGCAGGAGGCTTCCGTTCCGAAGTAGGCACTCCCTCACTGCCAACCGCCGAAACCGTTCGTGAATTCATGGCCGAAGAAGACACTTGGCCCATTAGCGATGTTTGGTTCTACCACGATTGGCACAACCGTAGCTTTGGCGAGAAGACCTTCTGTGAGCTCTATACGGAAGGAATGGATTTGAAACTCGGCAAATCGAGCTCTTTGGATGAGTTCTGCACGAAAGCACAACTCATCAATTACGAAAGCCATAGAGCCATCTTCGAAGCATGGAACAGTAAGATGTGGAGGGACGCATCAGGCATATTGCTATGGATGAGCCACCCCGCATGGCCAAGTATGGTATGGCAAAACTACAGTTCCAATGGCGAAACTGCCGGCGCATATCATGGCGCCCAGAAAGCATGCCGTCCTTTGCACATACAGATGAGTTTGGATAAGTACAATGTAGATATAATAAACACTTCGCTGAAGGAGTATAAGAACGTAACGGTCAACTTGGCCACTTACAGTAAAGAGGGCCACAAGATTAGCGCTACCACACTAAAGGTGCCAACCATAAAGCGCAATGGACTGACGCCGGTTATCACATTTGATGAATTGGCTGGAGTCACCGACTTTCGTTGGATAAAAATTGTACTGACTGATGCAAAGGGCCATGAATTGGATGATAACGTATATTGGTTCAATCCCAATAAATGGGACGGAAAGCTGTTGTCGAATCTGCCGGAATCAAACGTCAGTATGCAGATTAAGAATGTACGATATGATGAATCAGGCTATTGCAAAGGAAAAGTCGTTGTTACCAACAAAAGTAAAGTCATTGCCTCGTTTATAGACCTGACACTTAGGGATAGTAATAGTGGAAAGGCTATACGTCCTGCCTATTTCAACGACGGCTACTTTACATTAATGCCCAATGAAAGCAAAGAAATAACATTCGAATTTCTTATCTCCGCACAAACCAAACATGTGGTAATACAGCTTAATGGGTACAATGTAGCATCAAATCAGGTAACTTTACGATAAAAAGACAACTACGGTAAGTAGATGAAATAAAAGGATATAAAAGAGATTGTGTCAAAATGAAGTGCCCCCCGAAAGTTGGACGTTAAATTCTAATTTTATAAATTCTCTTCATAATGAGCTCGGTATTGTACCGGGCTCATTCCATTTAGCTTCATTTTAATTCTTTTCTTATTGTACCAATCAATATATTGCTCAAGTTCCTCTTTGAACTCCTGCATGGATTTAAACTCCCTGGAGTATAAGAGTTCGGATTTCATAATCCCAAAGAAGTTTTCCATGACAGAGTTATCCAAACAATTCCCCTTTCTGGACATACTTTGTATTATCCCGTGTTGGGTCAATGCATTCTGATAGTCTTTATGTTGATACTGCCATCCTTGATCAGAGTGCAACAGGATTTTATTCCCTGCCGGTGCTTTGTCTGTAATAGCAAAAACATCCTTCAACATTTTGTTTATTTGTTCTAAATCTGCTCTGTCAGATACATTATAACTAAGTATTTCTCCATTAAACATATCTATTATAGGCGACAAAAAACTTTTTTGTTGACCAATTGATATTTGTGACACATCTGTGGCAAGTTTACTATAAGGGCAATCTGCCTTAAAATCCCTATTGAGGATATTTGGTGCAATTTTGCCGACAGTCCCTTTATAGGAGCGATACCGCTTTTTGCGTATCAGACACTTGATTCCCAAATCCTGCATCAGTTTCTCTACCGTCTTGTGATTTATAACATATCCATCATTACGTAATTGCAAGGTGATGCGGCGATAACCATAGCGTCCTTTGCTTTCCTGAAAGATTTCCTTTATACGTTTCTTTTCCTCTTTATATTTTGAGGTATTGCCAAGTCGTTTAAGGTGGTAATAAAACGTAGAACGAGCCATTCCTTTAATCTCTAACAATAGGTCGAGACCATATTCCGGCCTTAATGAATGGATGACTAGAGACCAGAGTCTTTCGTTTTGGCCCTTTTTTCTTCCATTAAGGCCTTTGCTTTTTTTAGCAAGGCGTTCTCTGCCCGCAGGCGTAAGTTTTCAGCCTGGAGCTTTTCTAATTCCGTTTGAGGTTCTTTCTTTTTTGGTCGTCCCATATTCTTGATTGGTCGCCCTCGCTGCTTATGACGGTACAATTCTTCATACCCTCCAGATTTGTATTGCTGTATCCAACGGCAAATACTGGAATGACTGACGTCATACTTCACGCAAAGCTGCCACAAAGGTAAGCAATCTTCCTCATACTCCTTGATTATTTGCAACTTCAATGCCAAACTTATAACGGTTTTCTTGTAATTTTCTAAACCGTCAATGCCATATTTCTTATATCTTCCAAAAAGAATATATAAATAATAATCGCTGACATGAAAACGAGTCATCAACTCAACCATGCTGGCTCCCTCTTCATGAAGACGGAGGATTTCTTGTTTTTCTGCTAATGTGTGATGTCTTGACATAAATAAACCCCGAAAGTTTTTTGTCCAACTTTCGGGGGGCACTTCACTTTTGACACAACCTCTCTTTTTTTATCTCTACTGTTCCCATTTGAAATGCCACATGTCAGTTCCCCGAATGCCACACCTCAACAACCTAAATACCAGCCATTTCACTTGTTGAGGTATGGCATTTCGGTTATTCAGCCCTGCGAAACGGATGATGCAATTGAGGTAAACAGACAAAAAAGCAAAGTTACACCGTCATTCCTTAAACAAATCGTCCAAAAGCACCTGGCTCTGAACACAACCGGAATACATATTCTCTTTTAACCCGTAAGTGGTGACAAAAGTCAGCATCAACGACTTTCGTGTATTTGTTTCTTCTTGAAAAGCGGCAATCTTGTTTCTTAACTTTTCTTCATAGCCTTTGTCTATCGCAAACACCGTAGAGTAATATTTCATCTCACAGAGATTTACAGTTTCATCCTTACGATCAATTACCAAGTCTATCTGCGCCCCGTTATCTACAGTAGAACTACTCCATGAACAAACCAACGTCTGCACACCGGCTATTCCGAGTGCCGCCTTTATCTGCCGCACATGGTCCAGACAAAGCATCTCAAAGGCATAACCGCTCCACGAGGCATGTAGTGGAGTGTTCTGCGAAGTAGTCCAGAAATGTTCATCGCGATAACGATTGGTACGTATGAAGCGAAAGTAAAATAAAGTGTAGAAGTCCACCAATTGAAACAAAGCATCCCGCTGCAACCTTCCTGTCGGGCTCATCCTCGGCTTTCCGAAAGGTTCATACCGGCGAATAAAACCACAACTCTCCAATTCTTCAAGGGCTATGCTGAAAGCCCCGTTATTGGTCAGTCCTGTGATCCTAAGCAATTCTTTACGATTTAGTCCTTTAGCCTTTGTGGCAAGTGCAGTTACTATCTGTATATGCAAACCGGCATTCTTGAACAAGGCACGATAGAGGTTTTCAAATTCATCGGACAGCTCTGCTCCACTTTTAAAAAACAGCCGGTCAATATTCTGCGCCAAACTGCGGTCTTTCCGCATAAAAGAAAGATAATAAGGAATGCCGCCCATCACCATATAACACTCTGCAATGTCTCGATGGGAATAAGAGAAACCATTCGCCATGAAGTACTGCTCACATTCATTAAGCACAAAAGGTTCAATAATCATCCGGTGCGTAATGCGGTTGTGCAAACCACCACGATTTTTTATCAACTTGTTTATCATCCATGAAGTGGCAGAACCGCAAACAATCAGCTTCACATCCGTGCGAACGGCTGCCCAGCTATTCCAGAAGTTCTCAAGTGCACTGACAAACCCCGATTTAGGCGTATCCATCCACGGCAGTTCGTCTATAAAGATCACCTTTGGCCCATCGGGTAATGTCTCCAGATAACGGGCAAGTTCATAAAAAGCCAAGATCCAGTTTTCGGGTACAGACAAGGTAGTCGATCTTTTATGCCTTTGAAGAGCAATGCCGAAGTTCGTCAACTGCTCTTTCATATTTGCATTGTCCATCCCTGTTACATAAAAAGCAAAGTTGTCCACTACCATCTGACGGATAAGAAATGTTTTTCC
>USSR01000079.1 GCA_900557355.1 uncultured Bacteroides sp. | reverse complement strand
CATATTGCATATCCACTTCTTCGCCTTTGTCATTGTAGAGACGGAAGCCGATTACATCCGCATGTTGATTTTCGATAGTCAGTTCTATTTCGTATGCACCCTCATTGCCGGCAATCATGTCTTTGATGGTACGTGTTCCGTTCACTTTGAACGAGCGTTTCTTGGAGATGTCACGCAGTTTCAGCAGTTCGGGAGAGGGAGCCGACTGAAGATAAGTTTCGCCATCTACGGTGAATAGGCTCAAATCGCGAGGAACAGAGTTCGGACTACGGTATTGAGAGGTAGGAACATCGTTTGCATATTGCCAATTGCTCATCCATGCGATAGCGATGCGACGGTTGTCGGGAGCATCGCTCCAAGTCACGGTAGCATAATGGTCTTTCCCCCAGTCCATCCATTTGGTTTTAGAGGGTGATTCGTTTACAAATTCTTTTCCGTTGAACGTTCCGACAAAGTATTGGGTGGCACTTCCTCCGAAAGGACCTCCGGGATTCAAATTACAAAGCAATACCCATTTCTTTTCGTTCGTGCCGTCTACTGGAAGTTCAAATAAATCAGGACATTCCCAAACACCGCCATGTGCACCTTGTCCTTCACCGAAACTACTTTCAAAGGCCCAGTCTTTCAGATTGGAAGAAGAGAAAATTTGCATTTCCTGTCCTACTGCCAACAACATAATCCAACGTTGAGTCTCTTTATGCCAGAATACTTTCGGATCGCGAAAATCACGGGCATCAGACGTCAATACCGGATTATTTTCATATTTTGTAAAAGAACGTCCATTATCTGTGCTATACGCAATACTTTGTACTTGTCGATCACTATTCTGCGTATAAATTGCAACAATAGCACCCGCACCGAATCCGGCAGTATTATCAGTATCTACTACGGCCGAACCGCTGAAAATTGTACCAAGCGCATCAGGGGTAATAGCATCGGGACGATGTTCCCAATTTATCAGGTCTTTACTGATTGCATGTCCCCAATGCATATTGCCCCATTTGGAGCCATAAGGGTTGTGCTGGTAGAAAAGGTGATATTCACCATCTTTATATACCATCCCATTGGGATCGTTCATCCATCCATAAAGAGGTGAGAAGTGATAAGTAGGACGGAACTTTTCACGATTGCCCGTATCGAACGTGTCGGACAATTTCATTTCTTTGCAGCAAACAGCGGAAAGTTTACCCCGTATCGGATCATTCGAACCTAATTTAAATTTCAATAATATGTTTTTACCTGCATAGTCCGAAAGATCCAGTGGAACAAAATAGTCCACTCTGTTCACTGCCAGGCGAACATCCGCAACGTTCACCTCTTTATTATTAACGATCATGCTGACACGTACATCAGGCATCACCTCCTCTACGGGTAAAAGCAAATAACGTTGATTTGTATTTATATGTACCAGGCAATGTCCTTCACCCAAATCTTTTATTAATAAAGAAGAAGTATCGGCTGAAGCATCCGAAAATGAGAAAATCATCATAACCAGAATTGTCAAAAAGGTCTGTACTTGTTTAAACGAGAATAATACATTCATGTCAGATGGTATTAGAGTTAATTATTAATATTCATTGTCTTCTATTTGTTACCATGCAAAGATAGGCGTAACGGATAGTTACACCTATCACTTTTGTTTCAGAAGATAGAAAAAATGTTACCTATCTATTTCTTAGCGCTTAGATAATGCAATATATTTTTCGTCATGAGCACAATATTATCTTGATAAACGTTAAGATTACTATTCTGATTCCATTCATAAGCAGCGAGCCCAAGGGCTATACATGTACCTTGATATTCCGCTGTCGAAGCAAATTCCACCATTCCGGCACAACAATAATCCGTCACGTGTCCCCACGTTGCTAAAACGGTAGCATTGTTTTCTTCTTCAAATGCCTTTACTATATTCCCTGCATTGGGATAAAGACCGGGGAAACCATAAGAATTCAAGTCCCACATACAATTATGGTCTTCACGTCGTCCGGGACCGATCAGCGGGAACGTTTCATGAGAGAATTGGTCGGAAGTAACCATACCGGCAAACACTGGATGACTCCGATGATCATACTCCATTCCGATGTTGGCATTAATCGTCCAAACGTCCGCGCCATCTCCTCCTTCACCATCTGCAAATATCCCTGGAGCCCGTTCGGTACGCCCCAATGGCACAACCAACTGAGTCGCATGATTACTCAAGAACAGATTCCCTCCATTCTTATAATACGTAGTCAAGGCAGCGATCGCATCAGTAGACAAAGGTAACTTATCCCATCCGGCTCCAATGCCTACACGGTCTATATGCACCCAAATAACATCGTAAACAGAAAGATCTTCACTAGTCAACATGGCAGGAGTGACAACTTTACCATTCACAAACTGTTTCTTGAACCATGCATAAGAGGCTTTTTCATCATCATCTTCTATCTCTTCGGGACTATTATACGTTATCACATAAGCTGCATTTGTCAAATCAAGCCCGGACGGTTTCACCTTAATATTTTCTTCCGTTACTCCGCAATCTATCACTTCGGATAATTCGCTGATATAAAATACTTGATTACTGTTTTTATCTTCTATCGTACAATCTGCAAAACGATTATTTTCTCCTTCCGCAGCATTCACTGTAGTGGGATTTTCTATACCTTCACTCCAAGATACATTTATGGTGTTTGACGTGAAATGATTGTATTCACCTTTCACATGAATTACCCCATAGTCGGCTTCTTTGCCATTGAGTTGATTATCGCTCTGATTTACCGTGAACAAGTTATCACTTAACAAGTTGTTTTGCCCGCTTAATTCAAAGAAAGTCATTTTGTTTCCGGTAAATTCATTATCCGAAATATTCACTCGGCTACAGCCAGTAAAGTTGGCACACCAATCGTCATTCGCCGTTAGTTTGTTGTGAGAGAAAATCAGATTACTTTCTCCCGAAATACGTGCAGCCACACCGCCTTGCGATGAACCGAAAGCAGAATTGGTCACCATATTTTGTATGCCACCATTCATTTCAATGCCATTCACAACATCGGTTGCATCTATCCGGGCTAATGTAATGGCATCACATCCTTGGAGTTTAACGCCCTGATACATATTTTCCATCTTAATATTGAAGAAATGCAGGCGGTCATTGTCATGCTCTACATAGATTCCGGTTCCTTGGTGGTCGGCTTTCCCCACAAGGGTAAGTCCGCTTACCTCCACCCCGCTAATACGATTTTTATGTCCGCCTATATCGGCAACAGGAGCGACATGTAATGCATATTCAGCATTTCCAAGTATCAAACGACTGCCTTTAGCGTCAGCAACAGGAACAACCGTTTCATCATTCACACCTTTCAGTGTTACGAAATTGCGTGTAAGCTGAATGGGGCTATCCAGGCGAAAAGTCCCTTCGGGAATAAGTATCGTTCCTCCCTCGGGTGGGAGATCGGCTATAATAGCATTTATAAGATCTGCACAATCGGTAGATCCGTCAGTCGGAAGCCCGAATTGCGTTATATCTATTATCTTCTGACCTTTACATTCATCGCAAAGCGCATAAGTATCGTCATTACTGCAAGATGTGCCCAACATCAGGAACAATCCGCTTATCAAGAATTTATTTATTTTCATGGTGTTACTATATTAATAATGGTATAGGATGAGGAAATTATTCTATTATGCTCACCTTATCAGATGATACACAATTAGAGACTTCAGTTTCTGCGTTCACCAAGAATACCCGATAGCTCTCCAAATTATCTATAAAGCAGTTCTTGAACACGTTGCCTGTTCCTTGAGTGGCATTTACAGCTACAGCATCAGCATAAGCCCATTCACATGATAAACTGTTGGACACAAACGTATTGTTGTTACCTTTTACATTGATTATACCAAAATCATCGCCATGGTCGAGCATTTGATTCTGAACTGCTCCTGTAAGCCAAAAGATGTTCTTATTTACCCGATTGTTATCGCCACTCAACACAAGAATACCATTATAGTAGCTTTTGAAATTATTACCTTCAATAACACTATTATTGCAATCATCAAGCACTAAATTTTCACGTCCATCAGGGTAGACCTGATTATTAAGGAATGACAGTTTGTTCACTCCCTGCGCTTTACAGGTTATGCCAGTGGGCTGTGCACCTAATTGGCAATTCTTTATAATCATATTCTCACCACCAATCAGTTCGATACTATTAGGAAGTTCACATACCCAACAGTTGACTATCTGCATATTCTTTGCCTGTTCTATCTTGATGCCGGTATGCAGATTTATGCCAATAATATTAGAAAGTATTCCATTATCGCTCGTGCCTGTAAAATGTATGCCGATGTTCTTGGCTTCCGTCCCCCCCGACACCATCAGATTCATAATCTTTAACCCCTTCACGTCTGTTTCTACTTTTATAGCTGCTTCGGCATTGCGGGCCACTAGTTTGCTTCCACCACCAGGTCCCAGCAGATCGTTGATTCCATTCACGTCAATATTGCTGCGCATACCGGGATTTAATCCTTTAATCGTCACATTGTGCTTATTAATCACAATGGGAGCATCAAGTACAAAATCACCTTCGGGAATAACCACCACTCCCCCTTCGGAAGGTAAGGAGGCAATTGCACTATTAATGGCTTTCGAACAATCTGTCTTTCCATCACCAATAGCTCCGAATGTGGTAACATCACCTTCGATTTCAGTATGAGTGCCATAACATAACAGGTTATCATCACCGTCGCAAGCTGTGAACAAGCACAGACAGAAAGTGCTAATTAAATATCTCTTTAGTTTCATCATATCTATATTTAAGGAATTCATATTAGTTAAACTTACCATATCCAGGGTTCTGCACATAATTACCTTCAGAGAAATTATATTGCGCATTGGGGATAGGCAAATATTCATCTCTGCCACGGACGAAGCGAGCACCACGATAATAAACGCGTTTGTTTTGCTCCACACCAATGTAACTGTTCATAGTTTCCGCAGCAACACCCCAACGTACCAGATCGAAGAAACGATCTCCTTCCATAGCAAACTCCATGCGACGTTCCCAACGTAGTGCTTTGCGGGCTAATTCTTGATTCCAGCCTTCAGAAGGGTATTCACCGATCAGATAATTAGCCGCATTCTGTTCTGAATCCTCAAAGTCTTTTACATAAGGGCTATTCTTGGCACGCAGACGAATACGGTTAATGATTTTGCGGGCTTCTTCCAGTCCGGCAGCTTCACCTATTTCTATCAGCGCTTCAGCCTTCCACAACAACACGTCGGCATAACGGATAATCTGCCAATTGAGATGGGAAGCCCCCCAAGGCCAACCTTGGAACATCTCGTCACTCTCCGGAGAAATATAGAAGCGTTTGGTACAGTTGAAACCATATTCGCCACTGTTACGCACCCAATTTGCTTTACAAGGCTCGGCAGTATATGTTTTCCAAGTAATACCCGGACGACCGGTTACGAAATCCAAACGAGGATCTACAGTTGCGTCAACATTAGTGAGTTCACTTCCTTCGTATATTCCATAGTCATCGGTGTTGAAGGTATCAAACAAAGGCAATCCATAGGTATCTGTCTTATAGGCATTGATTAAGTTTTGGCTGGGCAAGAAAAATCCGTCACCACCATAAGGACCTTTAGGGGCGTTGAGCAAATTACTCCAGTTTATATTCCCGGCACCATCGGTTTCATCATCCATCGAATATTGTACGGCAAACACAGACTCTACTCCATTCTCATATTCCAATTGATCGAGTTTCTGAAAATCATTCAAAAGATCATACGTCTTTCCTTGTGCACCCACTTTGTCGCAAAGAGTCACCACTTCAGCCAGCAACTGCTTATCAATAGCAACCACTTGGTTATTGTCATCTTGTTGATAGGCCTGATAGAGTATGGCTTTAGCGGCATAGGCATAGGCTATGTTCTTTGTGATACGACCTACTTGAGATTGAGTATCAGGCAAATCGTCGGCAGCATCGAGAAATTCCTGTGCTATTTTACCCAAAAGTTCTTCACGGGTATACTGGTTGTTGGGGATGTACTTATAGTCATCATTTTCCACATTTTCATCAAAATAAGGCACTTGCTTGAAAAGGCGAACCAGTTCGAAGAAGAAGTGTGCACGAATCACCTTCATTTCAGCCTTACGACTTTTAAGTATTGACAAAGAGTTCTCGTCAAGCGTGTTCATTACCCTCAATGCGCTGTTACAGCGTTGTAAACAGCAATAGAGTTGAAACCATTTTTCGTCGGCATTACTCCATGTAGCATCTATTTTAAAGGTTTCAAGCAGCGTGCAAAAGTCACCGTCATTTACACCGCCACCGCCTTTATAAGCATTGTCCGAACGTACTTCGCCATACGTCCAATTCGTCATTGGTACCCAATGCATCTCACGATTGGGACCTTTCAATCCGGCGTAAGCCGAAGTTACCAGGAGTTCCACACCGTCAGCCGATGCCAACAAATCGTCATTGAGTGTACCCTGTGGTTTAATATCAAGAAAACGGCTCTCATTGCAACTTGCCAATAGTGCCATAACACCTGCTGCAAAGATATATTTCAATTTCATAATGTTCTGTATTTAGGATAAAAATTAAAAACCAAGTGATAGACCGAATGTATAAGTGCGAGGCTGAGGATATGGATAGCCCAGTCCTTCAGGGTCGGCACCCGTATAATTAGTCAGGGTGAAAACGTTCTGTGCTTGCAGATACACACGCAAATTGGAAAGACGTGCTTTTTTAATCCACTTATCCGGGAAAGTGTAGCCCAGCGTTAAAGTCTTCAGCTTCACGTAAGAACCATCTTCGATAAAGAAAGTAGAACTGCGTGTTTCTACATTATTGTCCACCACAGTCAGTGCAGGGATGTCACAATTATAAACTCCGGTTTGCTCATAATCATTCCAAGCATGCATTGCATCCATCAGACGTACAGAGTGATTACCTGTCCAGCCTTGGAATAGGTCGGTATAAAACTTAGAGTTATTCCATGCATCGCGAATCATACCATTGAAGAATGCGGAAAGATCAAACCCTTTGTAAGATGCACCGATATTTAAACCACCGATAAATTTAGGTTGATCGCTACCTTGCCAATCCATATCGGCAGTATTGATGACGTTGTCACCGTTAAGGTCTTTGTAGCGAATACGTCCCACACCGGGAGCTCCAATCTGTACATCATATTTGCTTAGATATTCATATACCTCTTGCTTTGTTTTGAATACACCATCGGCTTTATATGACATCCATGAGCCATAAGGTTGTCCCACAATGGTTTTGTCCACACCGTTACCACCTCCCCAGGTATATTTGATAACATCCGGAAGTTCGGTAATTTCATTCTTATAATAAGAGATGTTGAACGAAATGTCATACTTGAAATCCTTTATTTCATCCCGCCAAGTAAAGGTTGCTTCCACCCCGCTGTTATCCATACTGGCAGCATTATACCATTTATATCCACCTTCGCCAATCACACCTATATAAGGTTTTTGAATTAGCATACCAGTGGTCTTCTTTTGAAAATAGTCCAGAGTCAAGCCCAAACGGTTATCAAAGAAAGCGGCATCAATACCAAAGTTCAACTGCTTGGTCTCTTCCCACTTCAAGTCGTTGTTACCCGAACGATCTTTCTGTACACCGGGTACGACTGTTGCACCATCACCATTGAAGTTGTATGAACCATTGGACATGTTAGTGTAATAAAGGTTGTAAGTAGCATTGTTGTCAATCTGGTCATTACCATTAATTCCCCATGATGCACGTAATTTAAGGTCTGAAAGCCAGTTTTGCGTACGTTCCATAAATTTTTCGCGTGACATTCTCCAACCAGCTGATACAGAAGGAAAGATGGCTGAATTGTTCCCTTTACCAAAACGTGAAGAAGCATCACGACGCACCGTTCCTGATATGAGGTACTTATCATCGAACGCATAGTTTACCTTACCAAAGTAAGAAACCATAGCATAAGTAGAAGCATTGTTACCCACGCTTTTTCCTTCGGTCACGGTGTCCAGATAGCGATAGTCAAGGTCTTCTATCACCAATCCGCGACCATACCCCTGCAAATGCTCACCATTTTCTTTCTTAGCTTCGGTTCCTATCACAGCACTGATATTATTCTTCCCGAAATCTATGCTATAATTAGCCGTGTTCGACCATACCCATTGTACACTATTATCCTGTCGTACGGTCAGTTCATTTACATCTACCTTCCGATCGGCTTCGCTCCATTTTGGGACAAAGGTTGAGTTGAAACCGGTAGTATAATTCAAGCCAAATTGGCTCTTCAATACCAGATTTTTAATAGGCTCTACTTCCAAATAAACATTACCAAAGATACGCCAGCTTTTGTGACGATTATTGGCTTCGTTGTCCGTCAAGCGAATGGGATTCGGTTTATCTCCCAATATATCCACATAACCACCGGCATACCCTCCGTTTTCATCGTACACAGGAATGGCCGGATGCTGCGCAATAACCAATTCTTCTATACCGGCAGGATTAAGATGTTCCAACCAATGGTTCACCGAGATGCTTTCTCCCACACGTACTTTACCATCCACAAAGCGGAAATTAGAAGCTAAACGCGAATTAAAGCGTTCGTAGTCTGTATTACGGCAAAGGCCATCTTGATTCATATAGTTTAAGGTAAGAGCCACATTACCATCCTTAAATCCTTTAGAGAGGGAAAGATTATAATTCTGCATCAAAGCTGTACCAAATATCTCCTTTGCCCAATCAGTATTGCCCGACTTTATCTTCACTCCATTCTGGTCGAAATAATATTCTTGCAGTTGGGCTTTCTCTCCATTTCCATAGACAACACTGTTTGGATAGGTTCCAAAAGTATTTTTATAGGCTTGCCAATAAACATCACCCCATTGGTAAGCGTCAAGCATATCAATACCACCGGCAAAAGTCTGGGCAGTGAGCGACATATCAAAACTTACCTTTACATCACCTTCCTTAGCACGTTTTGTGGTAATGATAATGACCCCGTTGGCAGCCTGAGCACCATAAATCGCAGCAGATGCTGCATCTTTCAACACCTGAATGGATTCGACATCATTGGAAGAGATGATAGAAGCTACATTGTCATGTGTCTGAACACCATCTATCACATAAAGAGGGGAAGAATTGTTAATGGTAGTAATACCACGTAATTTAGTATCCGTGTTTCCACCGCCGGGTTTACCATCAGTTGTCACGTTCATACCGGCTACACGCCCCTGCAAACCTGACATCACATTACCGGTAGGTATATCCGCTACCTCTTTCATCTTCACTACGGCTACCGAACCTGTCAGACTGGCTTTCTTTTCAGCCATATAACCTGTCACAACCACCTCATCAATCATCTTAGCATCTTCTTCCATCACTATCTTCAAGGAAGGTTTAGCGGCAATAATCACTTCCTTATATCCTATATAAGAAATAGCCAATGATGCATTTGCCGGTACACTAAGAGTAAAGTTTCCGTCTAAATCGGTAATAGTTCCAGTTGATTTAGAATCATTTTGCACTACGGAAGCACCAATAATCGGTTGCCCATCAGTCTTTGAAGTAACGTTTCCCTTCACCGTTATGTTTTGTCCCCAAAGGACTGACATGAAAGTAAACAGGAAACAAACGCTGCAAAGAAGTTTTTTGTTCTTCATAATACTAAGCATTAGTTTGATGTTATTAAATTAAAAGTACGAATTTTATCTTTATCGATAATGCAAATTACGGTTGATTTACGTCAATCGACTGAAAAAAATGTTTCAAAGGCTGTAACATTTGTTGCATAGAACGCTATTTTATAGGGTTTTATACATTATTTTTCTCATCACAAGAATTATGGAGAAGATATTCTCTTGTCAGTGGGAAAATATTACCTTTGCGTAGTGATATAAGCTTTTAAAAAGTAGTTATAATTAAAACGATTAATAAAAAAAGTCAGTTACCGATTGTAACCAACTGAAAATTGAACGATATGAAAACAATCTCCAACGAACAACTTACCATTCAAGTATCTCCGCATGGAGCGGAACTTTGCAGCATCTTCGCCAATGGAAAAGAATATCTGTGGCAAGCGGATCCTGCTTTTTGGAAACGTCACTCTCCTGTCCTATTCCCTATTGTCGGAAGCATATGGGAAAATGAATATCGCAATGAAGGGATTCCTTATACACTTACCCAACATGGATTTGCACGCGACATGGAATTTACGCTTGTTTCCGAAAAAGAAAATGAAGTACATTACCGCCTTATCAGCAATGAAGAGACTTTGCAAAAATATCCGTTTCCATTCTGTCTGGAAATAGGTTATCGCATTCAAGGAAAGCAAATTGAGGTGATATGGAAAGTAAAGAATACCGGCGACAAAGAAATGTATTTTCAGATTGGGGCACATCCTGCTTTCTACTGGCCGGAGTTTGATGAGAACAGTTTAGAAAGAGGGTTCTTCGGATTCGACAGGAAAGATGGCTTGAAGTATATTCTTATTTCTGAAAAGGGATGCGCTGATCCTTCTGTTGAGTATTCCTTAGAGTTGGCAGACGGATTGTTACCATTGGATACTCATACTTTTGATAAAGATGCTTTGATCTTGGAAAACGGCCAGGTTCGCAAAGTCACCTTATTTAATAAGGAGAAACGGGCTTATTTAAGTTTACACTTCAATGCTCCGGTAGTCGGCCTTTGGTCGCCACCTGCAAAGAATGCTCCTTTTGTTTGCATCGAGCCTTGGTATGGACGTTGCGACCGCGCACATTATACAGGGGAATATAAAGATAAAGACTGGATACAGCACCTGCAACCGGATGAGATATTCCAAGGGGGATATACAATTGAAATCGAAGAATAATCGACAATAGCCAACAAGACCCGGCAAATAAAAAGTAGCTGCCGGATTTCACATCTGACAGCTACCAACACCTAATTCTAATCTACAAAACCTAACTTATAAATCTAACCTATGAACCTTTAAGCAACTAATACCCATTGCTCTTACTGAATCTATGAAAATATCTATTGTGTAAACCTCTACCTTATATTATAAACCTAATCGATACGCATTGAATGAATCAACATTGAACGTTCCTCCTTTACTATAAAAACACATACGGTTGTATGGTTCCGATGGAAAAACCAGATTCGTCATTGCTATTTTTCCTCCATTCAGGAATATTTCTACAGAACACTTATCAATAAAGATATCCAAAGCGTATTTATTTTCTTTTTTTATCGGCGCCCAGGTAGCTAATGCGAAATCATCGATATAATTGATCGAAGTCGTCTTTCTACGGTCATGAGCTTCTATTTCATGAGGGACGCTATTCTTTCCGAAATCTACGATACCACTTTTCGTCCGGTCCATTACCAGTCTTTTTTCAGGAAGATTGAAATAGATATCTACCTTTTCACCTTTATCATTAAAAAGACTGAAGCCCATAATCTCCGCTTTGCCGGTAGTAATCTCCAATGCTAATTCATAAGCTCCGTTATTATCAGTCAGTAAAGAATCAATATGATAATCATTGGATACGGTGAAAGAAGGAATCTCCTTGTTTTCTTTCCGCAAAGTTTTCGTCTCTGTCACCGGAGCCGCCGAAAGATAAAGCTCACCGTCTTGTGTATAAAGTCCCAACTCACGCGGTAAAGCATTGGCACTACGGAATTGCTTTGTCGGAACAATATTGCAATATTGCCAGTTACTCATCCAAGGTATGACAACCGTCCGATCACTTGTGTTCGAAAAACAGACCGTAGCATAATGATCCTTTCCCCAATCCAGCCATTTCGTGACATTTGGCTGATTGTCACAAATAAATTTCGTTCCGTCAAAGTTTCCTGTAAAGTACTGGGTTGCACTCCCTCCGAAATAGCATCCCGGATTCACGTTTACTATCAACGCCCATTTCTTACGATTTATGTCTCCATCTATCGGAAGTTCCACCATATCCGGACATTCAAACTGACAAGGTTGCACTCCGTACCCTTCTCCGAAACTGCTCATATAATTCCAGTCTTTCAGATTCTTAGAGTCATAAAAACGCATTTCCTTATCGGCAGAAACAATCATAACCCACTTATCTTCCGGTTCATACCGGAAAACTTTCGGATCGCGGAAATCTTTCAAACCGTCAGAAGGACAAAGGATGGGATTCTTCTCGTATTTAGTAAATGTCCGTCCGTTATCTTTGCTAAAAGCAAGACATTGGATCTGCCCGTTTTTGTCACTAGCAGAAGTATAAAAAGCCAGAATACTCCCCGCTCCATAGCCAGCCACATTCTCCTTATCAACAACAGAACTGCCGGAAAAGATATGTCCCAATGTATCACGGGCAATAGCCGGAGGCAAGTGTTCCCAATGCACAAGATCTCTGCTGACGGAATGTCCCCAATGCATATTTCCCCATTTGGAACCGTAAGGGTTGTATTGAAAGTACAAATGATATTCTCCATCTTTATAGACCAACCCGTTGGCATCATTCATCCAACCATACAGAGGAGTATGGTGATAAACTGGACGAAACTTATCTGTATTGGCTGTATCAAATGTATCAGATAGTTTGATTTCTTTCCAGCAAAGTGCATCCTTTGATTTATTACGCACACGTACGGTAGCAGTCTTTGCTCCGGCAGGTAAGGCAAGCGGAACAAAATAGTCCACTTTTGTCTGTGCCAGACGAATATCCATATCGGTATCTGTAGCCTCTCCTGTATCCAGAAGAACCTGACTTTCCATTGCTTCCTCTTCTATAGGAAGCAATATATAATTAGCCGGATAGGTGATGTGAATGACAGTCAGGCTATCACCTTTCTGTTCCAAAGTCAACTTGCTTTTAGTTGTATGGCAATAAGTCAGTCCGTAAGAAACTGCTAATGCAAGTGCCGCACCTTTACATAGTTTTATCCAAGGGGTTGTTTTCATGGCAACAAAGTATTCCTGATTTACACAAGCTTTTAATCAAAATAGATGAAGGCAAAGATAGGGGGTATATTCACCTTCGTCTATAAACTTTGTTTCAAAGGGTATCAATTTTGATACATCACTTCATATTCTTTCGTTCATTGCATGAATAAAGACGGATTGCCTTTTTGTTTTCCTGAATTTATTTTTCTACTTTTGAAGCAAATCTTTATTCTTCTACTTATGCCAGCAAATAGAAATGCTCTAATCCGTTATAAAACGATTGACAACTGTCTGCGTAATCCGTATCGACGCTGGACATTGGAAGACTTGGTAGACGCCTGTTCAGATGCTCTTTATGAATATGAAGGCATTGATAAAGGGATAAGCAAACGGACGGCACAAATGGACATACAGATGATGCGTAGCGAGAAGTTAGGCTATAATGCTCCGATTGTGGTGTACGAGAATAAATACTATAAATATGAAGATCCGGAATACAGTATCACACAAACCCCACTGAACGAACAAGACCTGAAAATGATGTCGGAAGCAGTGGAAGTGCTGCGACAATTTAAAGGTTTCTCCTATTTCACGGAAATGAGCGAGATTATCAATCGCCTGGAAGACCATGTTGCTTCTGCCCGGATGAAAACCACTCCTGTCATTGACTTTGAAAAGAATGAATCGTTGAAAGGACTGGATTATCTGGACACCATCTATCATGCGATTGTCAACGAGCACCCGATACAACTCAAATATCGTTCGTTCAAAGCACGTTCGGCAAACAGCTTTATTTTCTATCCTTATCTATTAAAAGAATATCGCAACCGATGGTTCGTTTATGGGGTCAGAGGAAACGGACGAATATTGCAGAATTTAGCTTTGGACAGAATACAATCATTGGAAGTTCTGCCACAAGAACACTATATCAAAAATACATTCTTCGATCCGAATACGTTCTTCGACGACCTGGTAGGTGTCACCAAAAACTCCGGAAGCGTAGCGGAGAAAGTTGGCTTACAAGTAGCGGCAGCCGAAGCACCTTACATCATAACCAAGCCTATACATCGCAGTCAACAACTGGTGGAAAGGCTACCTGACGGAAGCGTCATACTGGAAATTGAAGTCGTAATCAACCACGAGTTAGAACGGGTATTCTTCGGATATGTCGACGGAATAGAAATTCTTTATCCTAAAACATTGGTAGAATTAATGAGTCGGAAATTGGAAAAGGCTGCCAAGCAATATACTAAGTCAAAGTGAAAATAAAGCTTTCGCACATTCGTACCCTTCCTGATAAAACTCTGTCAGCTTTTGCACATCTTTTTCTATACGGTCTACAGCTACAGGTTTCAAAGGACGGATAACGACAATCTTCCCTTCATCTTCCATACGTTCCACCATTTCCAGCTGTTCATTATAAACAGCGCACCGGCAACTTAACGCTTCACGCAACTTCGGATATTTCCGGTATACAAACGAAGGGATACGAATGTCTTTCGAATCTTTCCGATATCCCCGGTTACGGGTAAGTACCACGACATTTCTCTTACAGCCATCCGCAATAGCTCTTTGCAGAGGGATGGAATCTACAATTCCTCCATCGAGCATAGGAACCTCGTCTACATAAGTGATAGGACACACAAAAGGGAGACTGCTGGATGCACGAACAATATCGATCACCCTGCTACTGTCTTTTTTCTCTTCGAAATAATTGGCTTCTCCCGTAATGCAATTAGTAGTCACCATCACGAAACGTTCCGGTGAAGCAAAATATGTTTCATAATCATAAGGAAGAATGTGTTCGGGAAATTCTTTGAACAATAGATCGAAATCCAAAATATTACGCTTTTTGAGCAAATGTTTCAGACCGATATAGTTGTACTTCTCCAACAGGTCAATATTGCTGTATTTGGCACGTCCCCGTTGCCGCGATGCATACGACAATCCGTTGCACGCACCGGCAGACACTCCTATCGTATAGGGAAACCGGATATCATGATCCATAAAGTAATCAAGTACACCGCAGGTAAATACTCCACGCATTCCCCCGCCTTCCAACACTAATCCCGTAGATTCGTCAATTTTCAAGTCCTTCATTTTTATCTCCCGCATTCTTATTCCGGCGGATCACCAGCAGAGATGACAATTCTCGTATCACAGCCTCATCCTCGGATAATTTCGTATAAGAAAGATGACTCATTATCAATAGTCCGTCTTTCTCTTTAGTCACTAAATCTTCAACTCCTTCAAACCATACTATAATCATTTGTCCCGGATAACGTGCCTGCAAATCATCAATACATCCGCGAAACTCCTCATCGTCCGTATCAAAGAGGAAAAGACGTATCGAATGCCCGTTCTGCAACATCTTCTCCAGATACGAAAAAAGAAATGCATCAATCATTCCACCAAGTACGAAACTAACCATTGCGCCTTCCCGATACTGACGATTGACAAATACAGCTACCGGACACTTCACCTGCTCCATAATATCATCAATCTTATCCCGGAAAAGCGTTAACCACAAAATAGCCCCCGGAGTCCCCGGCATATCCGTACGGTAATGGCTCCCGGCTCCCAAAAGCAGCATATCAGGATGTTCTTTACGGACAAAATGAATGATTTCCTGTACAAGTTTGTCCGTCACCCGATAATGGTTATCCACCTGAATATTCAATTTCACTGCCTGTTGATTGAGCAAAGCAAAACTCTCGCTGGCATAATGCTCGGCATTCAACGGATTCAAATCCGTGCCTACCGTATAGTGTGCCGCAATCAAATGATTTTTCCTCAACTGCTTCCCAAATAACAAACTATAAATGGAAAGCAATACACGCCCGGATTCCGGACGTCCGAAACAAAATATCAATTTATGCTTCAAAGATAACTTTTCTTCGCGACGTACGAAAATATGTTCCACCAAATGAAGCAAAGGAGTAGTCATAAAGGTCG
>USSR01000078.1 GCA_900557355.1 uncultured Bacteroides sp. | reverse complement strand
AGATCATGAATATGGCGGATATTTTACCTGCCTGGATAGAAAAGGGAATGTCTTTGACACAGACAAATTTGTTTGGTTACAAGGCCGGGAAGTGTGGTTGTTTTCAATGCTTTACAATAAGGTAGAGAAACGTCAGGAATGGCTCGATTGTGCAATACAGGGAGGTGAGTTCCTGAAGAAGTATGGTCATGATGGAAATTACAATTGGTATTTTTCTTTAGATCGTACAGGGCGTCCATTGGTTGATCCTTATAATATTTTCTCATACACCTTTGCTACTATGGCATTCGGACAGCTAAGCTTGGCTACCGGAAATCAGGAGTATGCGGATATAGCTAAAAAAACTTTTGATATTGTTTTATCGAAAGTTGATAATCCGAAAGGAAACTGGAACAAACTTCATCCGGGTACACGCAATCTGAAGAATTTTGCCTTGCCGATGATCCTTTGCAATCTGGCCATGGAGATAGAGCATCTGTTAGATGAGGGGTGTCTGGAAAAAACGATGAAAGTGTGTATTCACGAAGTCATGGAAGTTTTCTATCGCCCGGAACTGGGAGGTATTATTGTAGAAAATGTTCTGGCGAATGGAGAGCTTTCCGATTCATTTGAAGGACGCCAAGTCACTCCGGGTCATGATATTGAAGCCATGTGGTTCATTATGGATCTTGGAAAACGTTTGAATCGTCCGGATCTGATTGAAAAGGCAAAGGATATCACTTTAAAAATGATTGACTATGGTTGGGATAAAGAATTCGGAGGTCTCTACTATTTTATGGATCGCAAAGGTTATCCTCCCCAACAATTGGAATGGGACCAGAAATTGTGGTGGGTTCACATAGAAACCCTGATCTCATTGCTTAAAGGTTATCAACTGACTGGAGATAAGCAATGTCTTGACTGGTTTGAAAAGTTACATGAATACACATGGAGTCATTTCAAAGATGAAGAATATCCGGAATGGTATGGTTATCTGAATAGGAGGGGTGAAGTACTATTGCCTCTGAAGGGCGGAAAGTGGAAAGGCTGTTTCCATGTTCCGAGAGGGCTTTACCAATGCTGGAAGATATTGGAAGATCTAACTTTTGTAGCATGCAGCGAAAATAATAATCCCTAATTTTAATTTTAATAATATGAAAAACAAGTGTGTTAGTTTACTATTTCTATTATTCTCCTTCTTGAGCATTGGTGCGTATGCTCAGGTGAAAGTAGAGGGTAATGTTTTTGACGAGACTGATAGTCCTTTAATCGGAGTGTCTGTTTTTACGGAAGGTCGTAAGACCGGTACCGTGACAAATGCGGATGGACATTTCACTATTATGGTACCTGATGCCAATTCACATTTGACATTCTCTTACGTGGGTTATATGACTCAGAAGATACAGTTGAAAGGAAAGAGAATACTAAAGGTTGTTATGAAGGAAGATGCTGAGTTGCTGGATGAAGTAGTAGTGGTAGGTTATGGTACGCAAAAGAAAATTAATGTAACCGGTGCTATTGCTCAGGTAGACAACAAAGAGTTGAAGATGGCTCCTAGTGGTAATTTATCTTCTATGTTGGCTGGACGTCTTCCTGGTTTGATAACCAAGCAAAGTAGTGGTCAGCCTGGTAAAGATGGTGCTAGTTTGTACATCCGTGGTAACGGTGCAGGAGATGGAGATCCACTGATTGTTATTGATGGTGTGGTGACAGATTATTTCCCGACATTTTCTCCGGACGAAGTAGAATCTATTACTATTTTGAAGGATGCAACAGCTGCTGCTGTTTATGGTGTGCGTGCCGCTGCCGGTGTTATCTTGGTGACAACTAAACGCGGTACGGTTCAAAAACCGACAGTAACAGTTAACTCTTCTGTTACATTAAGTCAAAATACAAACTTTCCAAAGTTTTTAAATGGTCCTGATTATGCTTATTGGTATAATACTGCTCAGCGTTTGGATGGTGTGGCGGAAGAAAGTTTGCGTTTTACGGCTAATGAGATAGACCGTATTGAAAATCCGGGTGAAAACGAAGCGGTTTATGGTAGCACTGATTGGTTTGATTTGCTATTTAAGAATGTGGCTCCTGCCTATACAAATAATGTATCTGTTTCTGGGGGTACTGAGCGCTTGAAATTCTTTGCTTCTGTAGGTGCATATAATCAGGAAGGTGTTATTGATCACACTTCTTATGACAAATACAATTTCCGTTCTAATATGGATGCAAAAGTTACTGATAATTTTGATTTGTCGTTAGACTTGTCCGGTTATGTGTCTGAAGATAATGAGCCGGGAGCTGGTGCCGGTAAAGGTTCTTATGCTTCTATTTTCCAGCAGGCCATGTTGTCTTATCCTTATTTGAAAGCTTATTCACCTTCGGGGTTACCTGTAGGTAGTTTGAATTTAGATGGTAATGGAAACAATAATCCGGTTGCAGCTAGAGATCTTTCAGGCAAGAATACCATTAAAAAAACTTACTTTCAAGGAAATATATCTATGAAATATAAATTGCCCTTTGTTAAGGGACTTAGCTTGAAACTGAACGCCTCTTATGTTAAGAGCTATACCATGCAGAAAAAATACTTCCTGCCTTATGATTTGGATTGTTGGAATCAGTCAACTCGTAGTTGGGGTGTGCAGAAAGGACGTATTGCCAGTAAGGCGTCTTTGAATCAGTGGTTTACTGAAAGTCAGGGCTATACTATTCAACCTACTGTTGAATATTTTAACAAATTCGGTAAACATGCTGTATCGGGATTGTTCTTGTATGAGTATTCTAGAACTGATGAGTCAAGCTTATCGGCAGGTAGAGAAGATTTCCCTATTACGGATATTATGGACATGAGTTATGGGCTGACTGTAAATGAAAACCTTGTTAAAGGAGGGCATGGTTTAGATAGACGCGCAGGGTATGTGTTCCGTTTTAATTATTCTTATGATGATAAATATTTGTTGGAAGTAACCAGTAGAATTGATGCTTCTACTGCTCTCCCCAAGAAATATAGATGGGGTGTATTTCCCGGGGTATCTGTGGGATGGCGTGTTTCTCAAGAAGATTTCTTTAAAGATGCTGTTCCTTTTATGGAAAATTTGAAAGTTAGAGCATCTGCCGGACGGTTGGGTAGTGACCGCTCCATCAGTAATACTATGACTTATTTTTCTACAGCTACTTTGTCTAAAGATCCAATCGTGATGTTCGGTTCCGATCCTCAGAAATATTTGGGTTTAAGTCGTCCTATTAATCCGAACCTAAAGTGGGAATTGACAGATACTTATAATGTGGGTATTGAGTCTAGTATGTGGAATGGTTTGTTGGGAGTCGAATTAGATGTATTTTATATGAAGACAACTCGTTCTCTTGAGAAACAGTCCGGTAATTTCCCGCTTTCTTTAGGTGATTATTTTCCAGCTTACATTAATTATGGCTCACATGACAACCGTGGTTTTGAGTTGGTATTGACACATCACAATCGGGTCAAGGATTTTAATTATTCTGTCAGAGGTAATGTGTCATGGGCACGTAATAAGATTTTGAAAATGACAGAGGATGCGAATGTACCTAATTATATGCGTAGTACAGGACGTCCAATGGGGGAATATTGGGGATTTGTAGCAGAAGGTTTGTTTCAAACAGAAGAGGAGATTGCGCATAGTGCAGTTTATGGTCCAACACTTCCAGGTGATATCAAATTGAAAGATATTAATGGTGATGGTAAGATTACGTACGATCAGGATCGTGTGCCCATTGGCCGTAGCAGTACACCTGAAATGATGTTTGGGTTGAATTTGGCTGGTGAGTGGAAAGGAATTGATTTTTCAATGTTATTACAAGGTGCAGCTTTGTTTGATGTCAATTTATGTGGAGTTTATAAAGATGTAGGTTATGATAATACATTCTATACTAAACCTTTCTATTGTGATGGTAATACTCCTTATTATTTGGTGGAAAATTCTTGGCGTCCTGATCATACTAATGCAGATTATCCTCGATTGGGTATCGTATCCAGGGAAAATGGTGGTAAGATGTCTTCTTGGTGGGTTGAAGATGGTGCGTATGTACGTCTGAAGAGTCTTCAGATAGGTTATACTTTGCCTTCTGAATGGACTGCAACTGCAGGCATTAAGAAAGTACGTGCTTATTTTGCTGGTGGTAACTTATTTACTTTGTCGCATCTGAAGCATTTGGATCCTGAAATGCCGGGTGTAAACCAAGGTTATTATCCTCAACAACGTACTTTTGAATTTGGATTAAATGTAAGTTTCTAAAAACGAATATGATGAAATCAATTAATAAATTTCTAACAATATTAGTCGCATTTACTGGTTTGTCGTTAGTAAGTTGCGATATTGATCCTGTTTTGACAGATAGTTATCCTGAAGATGTGGCCTGGTCAAATGCAGATAATTTGCGATTGAATTTGAATGGATTTTATTCGCTTGTCGGTGGATACTATGGGAGTGAGGTAGAGAATGATGCTTGTTCGGATATCTTAAAAATGAATGGTCCGCGTGATTCGGAAAATTTGTTTGTTTTCGGTTCCGCTCCGATTACTCCATCTGCTAATCGGTTCGACCTTTGGAAGAATAGACATACATGGCAGCTTTCTTGTTGTCGTTTCTTGCGTGACTTGAAAGAACATCGCAGTAATTTCACTGAAGAAATAGCCCTTGAAGCTGAGGCAGAAGCACGCTTTTTCCGTGCATTAGCTAACTTTGATTTGGCAAAACGTTATGGTGCCAGTTTTATTTTATATAAAGATCTGCCGGAGCTGGGAGAGAAAAATCATGCCCGTTGCACACCTGATGAATGTTGGGACTTCATAGCAGAAGATCTGGATTTTGCAGCTAAATATCTCCCTGCTAAATGGAATAATGGAACAACAAATCCGTGGGGAACTGAAACTCATACCGGACGTATCACAAAAGGTGCCGCTTATGGACTGTTGGCGCGTGCCATGCTTTACGCCGAACGTTGGAAAGCGGCTTCGGATGCCGCGTTGGAAGTAAAAAAACTCGGTTATAAGCTATACAAGAATCCAAGTCGTGAAGATAAAGGTTATGGAGAGTTGTTTACTAACAGGAGAAGTTCGGTAATAAGTAATCAAGAGAGCATTATCGAGTTTGGCTATTCTTATGATAATAAGATGGATTATTCATTCGATTATTTCTATTGTCCACCCAGTGATGGAGGTTATGCAGAAGCAAGTCCTACCGAAGACCTAGTGTCATCTTATCAGATGGCGGATGGAACTGATTTTGATTGGACCAATCCTGTAATGGCTGCTAATCCCTATTCAGGGCGTGAACCAAGATTCTATGCTTCTATACTTTATAATGGTTGTCAGTGGAAAGGCCAGACACTTTATACTTATGAAGGCAGTACGGATGGTTATGCGCTGGGTGGTGGTACTACATGTACTGGCTATTACATGCGTAAATTATTTGATGAAGCATTGCCGAAAAATACTATGCGGTCTACTGACTTGACTTATTACTACATGCGTTACGCTGAAGTCTTACTGATTTATGCTGAGGCTATGGCACAACAGAATGGTGGATTGACAGAAGCTCTGAGTGCTTTGAATGAAGTCCGTGCTCGTGTTGATTTACCGGCGGTATCAGCAAGTACCAAGACGGAATTCATGAAGTTGCTTCGACGCGAAAGAATGATCGAATTGGCATTTGAAGGGCATCGCTTTTGGGATCTCCGTCGTTGGGGATTAGGTACTACAGTGTTGAACGGTACCCACATGAAAGGTGTTAAACCGACGAAAGTTGGTGATAGTTTTGAATATCAGCTTGTGGATTGTGACGGTGGTTCAACGCGTGTGTATTTGGAGAAGTATAATCGTTTTCCCGTACCATTGGAAGAATTGCAACAGAATACATCATGTGAACAGTTTGATGAATGGAAATAATAAAAAATGAATGCTATGAAATTACTTAATAAATATACAGCGATAATATGTCTGTTTGCAGCAGCTTTGGCTTCATGTGAATCTCCAGATTTAGCTGAAGGACGTACAGACCAAGTGAAAGGTTTGTTGAATGTGACAATTAAGATTCCGGATAATCCGGCCGAATTTACGGCAACAAAGAAAGGACCTTATGAAGAAGGTGAAGAAATAACAGTGAAAGTGCCCACAACGGATGAGGAACCTTTGGACTTGACGCGTCTGGTTTGTACCGTTAGTTTGGAGCATAATTGTTATGTGGAAACTCCATTGACAGGAGAGACCGATTTTACTGAACCTTTGAAAATCACTGTAATTGACGTACAGGGTAATCGTCATAATAACACAATTAAGATTTTGCCTACACCACCTAAGACCAAGTTCGCAAAACTTTGGGATAAGAACTCTGTGGAATTGAACATCAATGACCGCAATCTCACCGGATTGGCGATGACGGAGAAAGGACTGGCTGTACAGGTATATGATGGTAACATTTTCAGATATGATAGGAAAACCGGTTCTGGACTTGATATCGTGCCCTCGGCAAGATCATTTATGATGAAGGCCGACGTAGACGATGCCGGCCATTTGATTACTGCCCGTGAAAACGTTTATGGCGCTGGTTTCATGGTTTACTATTATTCTGAGGAAGATAAAGAACACCATTTATTGCTGGATTATACAGACGGTGATGGATGTCCGGAAGACATGGGTTATGAGATGAGTGTAATAGGTGATGTAACGAAAGGAAAGTCGTTTATCTACGGTATCGCTCCTAGTATGATGAATATTTACTATTGGGAATTGATGGATGGTGAACTGGTGACACCTGCTAATGAACCTATAATCTTGCGTTATGGTCCTGCAGGTGCTAACTGGGATCGTGCTCAGGTACAGCGTGCTTCATTGGATGGAAATTCAGACCATTACATATCATTCTACACACCGTCAAGTGATGATGCGGATGATGAGTATCGTAAAGAGAAGAAAGGAAGCCGCTTTAACATCTTCTCGCCATACATGGACATTAATGAACTCAACCCGCAGAACCATTCCTATAAGATCCTTGACTTTAAGGTGTTTACAGTGAATGAAGACGTGTTCTTGGCTACCATTGAGCAGAATTATTCTGCATGGGGGAATGCGAAGGTACAAGTCTTTGAAATCACGAACCGTAATAAGATGGAGTTGACGGCAGAAGATGCGGGATATGATGAACTCTGCCTGTTTACCGGTGAGGAGATAGCTCCTACCAATTATAATCGTTGGGGTGACATCTCTATATACAAAGAGCAGACAGCTACAGGTTATGATGTATACATTGCATCTACCGTTGTTGGTTATGATGCGACTGAATCCAGAATCAGAATGTATAAGATGAGTTATTATCCGCAATAATGATAGGAAAGAGGGGGCGTGGACAACAGCCCCCTGTCTTTAAAATCTATAAATAGTAAAATTTTAAAATTGTAACTAATGAGAACATATATATTGATTTTATGTTTGTTTGGTATTTCTTTATGCTCTTGTACCGATGATATACACAAAGGGTATAGAGCACCGGGATACGATCAGGTTCTTGAAAAGCAGAGGATAATAAATAACACCAAAGCTGTAAAGTCTATCAATTCTTATGATGATTTGGGTTGTGAGATTTATGATATACCTAAAAAGGAAGCAGGTAAGGCATCTCTTGATTATGAATTGGGTGATGATCAAAAAGAAGGTACGGGCAGTTTTAAGTTGATGTATGATTTTGTGGGAGGTGGAACAGCCGATGCTCCTGAAAACGTATATTTTCAACAACGTTGGGGTGACTATAGAGTAGACCTGAGCTTCCATCCATTGGGACTGTCCATTTGGGTGAAGGGTAAACAAGGGAATAAGGGATTGTTCCGTTTTATTATAATGGAAGACGAAAAGCAATTCAGTGCCGAAGCACCTCATGACTACACCCGTAAACGTTGGTCTTATTGGGCTTACGAAGATACGGAAGTTCTTTCCAAGGAAGGCTGGACTCGTTTGATTATGCCTTATAGTGCTTTTAAGCTTTATAAGAAAGGGGAAGGTGCCACGGCAGAAAAACTACTGATGAACCGTAACGAAGGTTTTCGTATTGAAGTAGAGAACACTACGGGCGAGGCTTGCAGCGGAGAGTTTCAAATAGACAATTTAGAGCAGTTGACTTCTTACGAGTTGGTGCCGGGCAAACCTAAATTTTCAAGCATATTTATTCAGTTAAATAAGGAAGCTTATGAAAATGAGGATTGGGATCAGCAGTTTAAAGATAGTCGGGCCATTGGTTTGGATACGTGGATTATACAATATTCAGAACAATTTACCGGTAATGATGATGATACAAATGTTTCATTCTACAAGAATACGAATTTACCTTGGGTGCAAGTGAAGTGCGATATTATAGATAAAATGTTTGAAGCAGCGGAACGTAATGGCATGAAAATCATTTTGGGATTGTATCCGGGCGACTATAGCAAAACAAATTCTGCCGATCCGGCCAAATATGAATTGAATCTGAAGAGAAACAAGATGCTTTTTGATGAAGTGTATGAGCAATTTGGAAACAATCCGTGTCTGGTTGGTTGGTATATTACCGAAGAATTCCATGATGGATCTTATCCTGTAGGCTGGCAGCAAGAACCTGCGTTGTCTATGTTGGCAAATTATTTGGAGGGGGTTGCGTCTTATATTAAGACGAAATCCAGCAAACCGGTTTCCATAGCGCCTGCATTGTGGAGAGGTATGCCTGCAGATCTTTGTGGAGAATGGTTTGGACGTATTTTTGCAAAAACTCCTAATATCGACCATTTATATCTTCAAGATATTGGCGGACGTTGTTTGGTTGATTTTGACGTTGATTTGCCGAACTGGTATGCCGAAATTAAAAAGGCTTGTGATGCGAATGGTGTAAAATTTGGTGTGGATATTGAATCCTTCAAGAGCTGTAATTGTCCTAATATAGCTTATAAAGCTAAGGATTGGAGTGAGCTGAAGGAACAATTATTTGTAGCTGGGTTATTTACTGAATACATCACAAATTTTAGCTGGGTGACTTTCAAGAAAGGCACAAATAATTATAGCGGTTATAAGCAGTATTTGGAAGATAATGGACTGCTGTAAATAAAAAAATATTTTCCTGTTGGAACGTAGCCTTGGTTTTGAAAGGGCTACACCATAAGGATAAAAGGGCTACACCTTTTCCCCGAAAGGGTGTAGCCATCTTCTTCTGATGGTGTAGCCCTTTTATGTCATGCTATAGATAGCTGTGGATAAACAAAAAGGAATCCTGATTTGGTTATAATGTGTAGTGTGCTCTTTATTAATGTATATATTTTTGATGTAATAGAATGAAAAATGCAATTTTTATAATAGTGATGTTGATAGCGACCTTCTCTGTGAAGGCTGAGGACATTTCGAGGTATGTGCTGGATAACTATCTGATTCCGTTGGAACGGCCGGGAGTTGTGATAGGACATATCTGTCCGGTTCCGTCCGATATCCGCCTGCTGCATGACACTGCTTCTCTTTTTAGTATTGATGTTAAAGAGAAATCAATCCGTTTGAAAAAGAATAAATCCCTGTCGAAGAATCAGTCTGTTTATCGTTATGGCGTAACTCTTTTAATCGACGGAAAAGAATGCCAATTTGAGTTGGTGAAAGACGGGTTCAGCAAGAACAAGGTAGTGGCTCATCGTGGAGCCTGGAAGCAGAAAGGTGTGTTGCAGAACTCGGTTCGTTCCTTTCAGAATGCAGTAGAGTTGGGATGTCAGGGATCAGAACTGGATGTTTGGTTGACAGCTGATAATAAAGTGATACTTTCTCATGATCCACATGTGTATGGAATGGAGGTTGAAAATACCACCTCTTTACAATTGTTTCAGCAAACGATTCATGAAAAAGATCCGGTACCTTCACTTCAGGAACTCTTGATGACAGCAAAAATGCAAAATACCACTCATCCTATTATTGAAATAAAAGATTCACAAAAAGGCTTGGAGCGCACATTGCAGTTGACAGATTCGGTTGTCAATATCGTACATCGCATGAAGATGCAAGGAGATGTTGAGTATATCAGTTTCAATTATGAAGTATTGAAACGTATCCGTGAGTTGGATCCCACTGCCAAAACACTGTACCTGTGGGAAGGTAAGAAACAATTGGAAGATCTGATAAATGACCGTATTTCCGGGATAGATTATTCTTATTATGCTTATCGTCAAGACAAAGATTTGGTTGCTAAAGCTAAGAAAGCAGGGCTGCTGACCAATGTGTGGACTGTGAATAATGCGGAAGATTTATTACTCTACTATCAACAAGATGTAGACTATATTACGACTGATGAACCGGAGTTATTATTGAAAATTATAAATAGTTTAAATTGATTTCTAATATTATGTACAGAATTATTTTGTGTTTGGTTGCAGTGTTGAATTTTGCTGCACTGTCGGCTCAGAAGAGCACTTTGAAATTTAATGCTGACGGCAATTTTAAGATAGTGCAATTTACTGATACTCACTATAAAGTTGATGATCAGGCCAATTCTCAAATAGCACTGGATCGTATGAATGAAGTATTGGATGCGGAGAAGCCTGATTTTGTTATATTCACAGGAGATATAGTTGTTTCTTGCGAATCTTTTAAAGGACTGGATACTGTATTGGATGTTTGTATTAAACGTAATATTCCCTATGCTGTTGTATTTGGTAATCATGATGATGAGTATGACCATACACGTCCGGAACTATATGATTATATTACAAAGAAGAAAGGTAGTTTAATGCCTGTCCGTATGGGCAATGTAGTTCCGGATTATGTATTGACAGTTAAGTCTTCGAAAGATAGGAATAAAGACGCAGCATTGCTGTATTGCATTGATTCCCATTCTTACACTCAAATCAAGTCAGTTCCGGGTTATGATTGGATAAAATTTGATCAAATTGCTTGGTATAGAGAACAGAGTCGGAGATTCACTCAACAAAATGGTGGAGAACCCCTTCCGGCGCTTGCTTTTTTCCATATTGCCATACCTGAATACAGGGATGCTGTAATGGAAGAAAAAAACAGAATATTTGGTGTCAGGGGAGAAGGAGTGGCTTGTCCTACCACAAATTCTGGCTTTTTTACTTCTATAAAAGAGTGTGGTGACGTCATGGGTATATTTGTCGGACATGATCATGATAACGATTATGCAGTTATGTACAAAGAAGTGTTGCTTGCTTATGGACGTTATACGGGTGGAAATACTGTATACAATGATATTGCTAATGGTGCCAGGGTGGTTATTCTGAAGGAAGGTGAACGTAAATTCGATTCTTATATCCGTTTAACCGGTGGTGAAATAGAGTCGCGTATCTCTTATCCGGATAGCTTTAAATAATTAAAATGAGATGATGATTATGAAACGTTTTTTTTTACTACTATTTTCTTTATTCACCCTTGTCGCTTTGCGAGCGGAAAACAAGGTAAGTCTGACTCTGATTCCCCCGGGAAAGATAACCAATAAAGTAGATTTGGATATCCGTGGAGGCATTGTCAATGAAAGTGCTGTACAGCAAACCTATCAAGTTTCTTTGTATTGGGGCAAAGAGAAGAAAGATGCACTACTGTATGAAACTACCGTGACCGTTCCCGCAGGAAAATCCGAAACGGTGAAGGTGGTGATATCTACCAAGGAACGGGTAGGTAAGCATAAAGTTATTTTTAAAGTAGCTGATGCCGACAAAATTTACCGGAAAACTAAAGATATCGAGATCATAGAATCGGATATCCGTTCCATCCAGCAAATTTCCGGTGCTTGGGCAGGTATCTATCATTGGAGCGAGATAGAAGGAAAGCATTGGAATCAGGACATCAAGAAAATGACCGATGATCAGTGGAAAGAAATGATGCGCTCCATGAATAAGTTGGAAATGAACATGGTGGTCATTCAGGAAGTTTTCCGTAATGAAGAGTATGTAGGTAAGCGCACGAGTACGATTGATACCTATGCAGGTAAAGCGTTTTATCCCTCTAAGTTATATCCAGGTCGTATGGATATTACAGCCGAAGACCCTATTGAAGCCATTCTTTCAGAGGCTGATAAATTAGGTATGAATGTCCTGATGGGAGTCGGCATGTTTGCCTGGTTCGACTTCACTCCCGAGTCTCTGGAGTGGCACAAACGGGTAGCCAAAGAATTGTGGGACATGTATGGACATCATGAGTCCTTCTATGCTTTCTATGTATCCGAAGAAAGCGGTGGTGGTTTGGATAACTGGGAACAACGCCCTGAAATGCGGAAAAAGAGAAAAGATGATATCGTGAATTTCTTCAGGGAATTCAAAGCTTATTGCAATGGTTTTGCACCGAGCAAGCCCGTGATGTTGGCCACCAATAGTTTCGAAGTGCCTAATGGAATGGATACTTATCCGGCATTGTTGGAGCATCTGGATATTCTTTGTCCGTTTGGATTTGCTCGTATGCCCGAGGGAGACCTAACAGGCAAGGAAGCGGCTGATATGCTGCAAAAAGCCTGCAATGAGGCTAAATCTCACTTATGGTTCGATTTGGAAGTCTTTCTGTTCAATCCAGACAATTCTTTGTATCCCCGTCCGGTAGAGGAAATAATCCGCGACCTGAACTTGTTTGATAATTTTGAGAAAATTCTTTGTTACCAATTCCCGGGTGTTTTCAATGACCCGAAGATGTCTATCCGCGTGGGAGAAGCACGTACAATTGATTTGTTTAATGGATATCTGAAATATCTGAAAGAACTGAAATCTAAAAATAAGAAACGTAAATAAGGAAAAAGTGATGAATCGCTATTATCTATACCTGTTCATCCTGATAGAGGTCTGTTACTTTTCAGAGGTAAAAGCTGAAAATTCCGGCAAAGTTTTCAATGGGAATGATCCGGCTGTGAGATACATTGGCAGGACGTTGGTTTCTCCGGATGGATCGGTGGCTTTCGACTGGGTGGGAACATACTTTGAAACTCGTTTTACGGGTGGCAATGTATCAATAAGAGTTTCCGAAACCGGAACGAGCTATTACAATGTATTTGTCGATAAAAAACTGCATCGGGTTGTAAAAGTGTGCGGAACAGATACTCTGATCAATGTGGTATCAGGGATAGATAAGCGTATTCATAGCTTGAAGATACAGAAGCGTTCCGAAGGTGAATTCGGAAAGACTACTATCCATCAGTTCGTCCTTTCCGCTTCGGGACGTTTGATGGAGGAAACCGAGGTGCGTACTCGCCATATCGAGTTTATAGGAAACTCACTGACTTGCGGATATGGTACAGACGGGAAACATCGTGACGATCCTTTCCTTGTAGAGACAGAAAATTGCAATCGCACCTTTGCCGCTATGATAGCACGTTATTATGATGCCGACTATACATTGATAGCGCATTCGGGCAGAGGAGCAGCCCGTAACTACGGTGACTCGGTAAGGGTATCGAAAGTGACCATGAAAGACCGGATGCTGAATACGTTTGATGAAGACTTTACCCTTAGATGGAATTTTACTGCTTATTGTCCGGATCTGGTTGTTGTCAATTTAGGTTCAAATGATTTCTCTACCGAACCGCATCCTTATAAAAGAGAGTTCATAAAAGCATATAAGCAGATTATTGCTCAGTTACGTGAACATTACGGAGATATTCCCGTCCTGTGTATTTACCCTGTAGCTATCCAGGCTCCGGTATTCAGTTATTATAAAACGATAGTGGCAGAATTGAATGATCCGAAAGTCTTTCTGTTGAAATTGGATAAAGACCTTTACAACAGGACAACCGACTTGGGGGCTGCCTGGCATCCCGGATATCGTGGGCATCGGAAGATGGCCATGTGGATGATTCCTTATATCTCAACTATCATGGGGTGGGAGCTGACTGATAAAGTTATCGAGTAGAAACAGAAAAAATAATAAGAAATGAGAAGACGTGATTTTATAAAATACTTGGGATTGGGAAGTGTTACCATTGCTATATCCAACTCAATAGATGCGGCTTCTGCTGTTGTTCCAACGCTGCCCTCATGCAAGAAGCTGAAACCTATTTCCGGTTCTTGGTTTGAGTTTCAGCACTCCACCGAGTCGGAAGGCGGAAATTGGAATAAGGCATTGAGCCGCTTCACCGCTGACCAATGGAAAAGGAAAGTTTTTGAAATGCGCGAAATAGGGATGGAATATCTGGTTCTGATGAGTGTGGCTTTGGATGGTAGGCCTTTCTATCCTTCGCAGATAGCTCCTCAGATACCTATGGGATGTGAAGACCCACTGGAAGCAGTGCTTTCTGCTGCCGATGAATGCGGTATCAAGTTCTTTGTGAGCAATGATTTCTGGGGGGAACTGGATGCCTACACTATGATGATAGATAAAGGGGTGCAGAAATTACGTTTTAGCTCGATGGAAGAAGTGGCGGAGAAATACTCTCATCATGAAAGTTTTTCCGGATGGTATTTCCCGAATGAAGCCCAGTTGCAGCCTTACTTCATTGATGAGTGTGTGACGTACGTCAATGCTTGTGCCGACTTTGCTCAAAGACTGACACCTAACTGTGTTAATCTTATTGCTCCCTATTTTATTAAAGAAGCCCGTTTTGATGATCACTTTGTCCGCCAACTGGAGAAGATGAATATTGATATCATTGCTTATCAGGATGGGGTAGGAGTGAATCATACAAATCTGGAGGATTCCGCCAAATTTTACGAGATCTTATATAAAGCCCATAAGAAGGCTTCCAGGGCAAGATTATGGGCCGATATGGAACTTTTTTACTTTGAAGATGGGGATGGAGGCAATCTGCTGCCTGCCGACTTTGATAAACGTATCGTCAGGCAGATGGAGAACATCTCTCCCTTTGTCGATAAAATTCTCTGTTATCAGTACATTGGCATAATGAATAAGCCCGGAACTGATATTATTGCCGGACATCCGGATTCTTTGCGCTTATACGAACAATATAGTGCATGGTACAATCAATATGAAAATGAAGAATGAATATGATGAAAAGAAATATATTATGGATTCTGTTGGTTCTCTTTTTTGCGCCCGAACTGGCAGCAGTGGTACATAAAGAAAAGAAAGAGGTGGTTCTGTCGGAACAAAGCCTGCGCGACAAGGTGAAAGGTGCATGGGCGGGGCAGACTTTGGGGTGCAGCTACGGAGGCCCTACCGAATTCAAATTTCTGGGGACTATTATTCAGGATTATATTCCTATTCCATGGGATAAAGACATGGTCAAGAAATGGTACGATACATTTCCCGGCCTGTATGATGACGTGTATGTGGACCTGACGTTTGTCGATGTCTTTGAAAAATGCGGGTTGGATGCTCCGATAGATTCGTTTGCCGATGCTTTCAAACGGACGGAATATCCATTATGGCATGCCAATCAGATGGTACGCTACAACCTCTTGCAAGGTATGAAAGCCCCTCAGTGTGGTTATTGGAAGAACAATCCTCATGCACATTGCATTGATTTCCAGATAGAAGCTGACTTTGCTGGAATCATGTCGCCGGGGATGCCCAATCAGGCTGCTGAAATTTGCGACAGGGTAGGGCACATCATCTCCTATGGTGAAGGCTGGTATGGCGGTGTGTATGTGGCAGTCATGTATTCTCTGGCCTATGTCAGCAATGATGTGGAGTATATCGTGAAAGAAGCCCTCAAAGTCATACCGGAAGAAAGCGATTTTCATAAATGTATGTCCGACGTCATTCGTTGGCACAAAAAATATCCGAATGACTGGAAACGTACTTGGTTTGAGTTGCAGAACAAATGGAGTGAAGAAATCAGTTGTCCCGATGGTATTCACAACTCCTTTAATATCGGTACGAAAATCAACGGAGCTTATATACTTTTGGGATTGCTTTACGGGCAGGGCGATTTTACAAAGACCATCGACATCTCCACCCGTGCAGGACAAGACTCTGATTGCAATCCGGCATCGGCGGCAGGGCA
>USSR01000077.1 GCA_900557355.1 uncultured Bacteroides sp. | reverse complement strand
TGATGCTGAAATGTTTGGTATTACATATAAATTCACACGAGTAGAAGAAGAATAAAAAATTAAGGATGCCCGTATGGCTCGGGCATCCTTAATTCAAATTATACATATCTTATTTTCTCAACGCCTTCTCAATTATAAACAACCGATAATCATAATCCTCTCTTAACTTATTCGTCGGTGCCATTGCCTTGGCTTTGACATATTCCTGTTTCAAATCCATCAGACATCCATACCAAAAATGAGCTCTTGCCGGAACAGACAGATATGAAATGCTTTCAATTGGCTCCATTCCCCAATGAGAATTAGTTTCTCCAATCGCAAAGCTAGAAGAACCGGATGATGAACCTTTTTCTTTTACCGGACTTACATCCGACCATGAAATAACAGCATTCAAGAATTGTCCTTGCATAAAACGCTTAAAATCAGCAGAACTCTTACCCATTCTGGCTTCTTTGAACAAGAAGCTTATCAAATCTGAAATAGCCTGCTGTTGCGTATAAGGATCATTCGATTTACTTTCACTAAGCCAGATATTACTCAACTGCACTAATACCAAGTTTCCCAGAAATTTTTGAGAATAATCGGCAACACTCCCTGTTAAGGCACAATGATTCAGCAATTCCTTATCATCCATCCATGTCATCTTTTCAATCGCATCCAGCATCCACAAAAAAGATTGGCGCTGGACCTCTTTGGGCACTGATTGAAAAGAAGGATAAACATCTCCATAGTAACTATCATTCAAATAAATACCACCCACTTGTTGCAATACATGCTTCATATATTCATTCACCTGCTTGATGATATGACCATATAAAACAGCACGCAGCTCATAGTCCACATCCTCCTTGTCCAGCCACTGGTTGGCATTCTTTATTACTTTCGCTATATTCTCACAAGCTATTGTTGCCGAACGAATCGCATCATTCCCTAAATCCCTTTCCATTCCACGAGGGTCATAATACGCTTTCCTGTTTTGCGGCCCTTTAAACAACAATAACGGATTGTGGTTACGTTCAGATATCAACGATTGCAAACCGGATAATTCCTCCTGCGGCGTATTCTTTTTCATAGGTTGATACAAATAACGAATTACCCAATCATCATATACCCCTAACACCGACTGTACCAAAGGCATTCCTTCACTATAACTATTATCAGAAAGCAAATAGTTCATGGGGAGCTTGTCCATAACGGAAGCAGATAGCCCATGCTGCTTAACAAACTCCTTCGACCGAAGCGAATCAACAGGATAAGCAATAGACCCTGCCATATTATCACTCAACCCCAAACAATGTCCCCAATGCCTCAATAATAAAGACGTTAACGCTTCCTCAACCAAGCCCTCATCGGGCAGCAACGTACGAGCCTTCTCATTAAAAGAAGATGTTTGCAGAAAATAATCCAACTGGATTTTCGATGCCAAGTTGTGCGGAATGTAAATATTGGCACTTATAATCTCTCCTGTCAACGGATCACTCCAACAGTTGTCTGTAATCTGGTTAGACGGTGAAATGACATAACGAATACAGGATTTAGTAATATTATTGGCATCAAACACCGTACCGTCTTTAGGATAAGGCTTCACTACCAGCGCATTGGGAAAACCAATCTTCTGAAAAGACTTGTTCCATATATCAGCACTACGATATACACAGCGCTGCCAGCTTTCGGGCAACAGAGTATCTACATAAAAAACAATAGGTTTTTCCTCTGTCAAATTCCAACGATTCACCCAATACTGCACTTCACTTCCTTGCGCTTCATCCGAAAAGCTAACTTTGTCACTCCATAGAGTACCAACACGAGGATCTGCCAAACGGGGAAGATAATCTTCATCCTCCGGTAATAACATAAATGTACGCTTCACAACCGCACTGAAAGGAATATCGTCTGCTATCGGGAAAAGCCCGAACAAGGACATGGAAAGACTATAACTCATATTGCATGAAATAGATACATTATCCGAGTAAGAGGCAATCCCGGATATCATCGACCGGTCTTGTTTAAAAGTAGCCTTCCTTTTCACCCAGCCATCCATTGTATTATATGCTTTCGGATCTATCGGATTCATGTATTCGTCATCTTTAAACACATAAGAAGTGACATCAATCACCAAAGCACTATCAGGAGAATAAGCCTTGATTGGAAACTGCTCCAGAACAATATCACTAAAGCTCTTTTTCAATGCATCGCCGATACGAGAGTCATCACCGGTAATCGGACGATTGGCAACCCGATAAAGTCTGACCAATGAATCAGATTGGCAAAATCTTACCTGCAAAGAAGTGGCAGGGCGAAATCCCACGGACGATTCCTGTGGATTACTGACTTTATCAACCACCCCTCCCATCAACAGACGTTTACCTAAAACAGCCTTAGGTATTTCCATATATATCTTATTCTCAATCCAATAAAGATTCATTAATCCCTTGGACTCCATGCTATTGGATTTACCTCTCAATAGCTTTTCATAATCACTCTTCGATTTTACCTGCTCTGTTTTTTTCTTTTTCTTAGCTGCCCCTTCCAAAGGATAAGAAACGGACAGACCAAAGACCGACAAAAAAAGTAAAAGGATATATTTATTCTTCATAATCATCTGTTTAACGCATTATTCATTTGATGAAGCAATAATTGATAGTGAAGTCGAGTATCTTTATCGGCATGTTGCTTTTGATTATTCAATAAGTCGCGCACCCGCAAGAAATAACCATAACACATACTCTCCTGATTTCTGGGGACAAAGTACTCGGCCATTGGTTCTTCAAATCCGGCTACAGGATTAAACATACGTTCCAAGTCCGACACACAACATCCTTTGTGTCCTTCCTCTATTTTATGATGAAGTGTGGTTAACGATTCCCAAACATCCTCATCTGCCAATGATTTCGAATCTTTATTCCAATTAATCTTTGCCGTTGAAGCTAACTGTTTAATAAATAAATTCTGCAACTTCATTTGAGTAGAGGTTAGTTTACGCCCTTTCAAAGTAGGACTCCAGATGTATTCATAAATGTCATTCATACATTCGTCAACATCATATTTATCGCCTTCAGCTTTCAGTGCCGAAAATTCCACACGGGCAGGAGCCGCCATCAATAATTTCATCAGCACATTACGCAAAGCATCAGAAGGTTTACCAACCATAGGCAACTTATCCAATACATCGCTGTTATCTAACCAATCCATCGTTTCCAGCTGTTCCAGAAAATAACTCATTGCCTCTTTTTGCTTCTCCTTCGGTTCACTTTCCAGAGCTTCCACTTTATCACCGACCAGTTTTTCATGCAGATAAATGCCACCGATATTATGATAAACATGCAACATATAAGTCAAATACTGCATTATAATACCATCATAAATAGCAGATCGGTGTTTATAATCATTATCTTCCTTATCCAGCCATTGGTTCAGATTAGCCAAGATATACTTCAGGTTTTTCACACCATATTGAGTTGCTTTTACCGCATCATCTCCCAAATCTTCCGTTTGAGAACGAGGGTCAAGTATATCCGACTGTTGTTTTCCATACCGATATATAGGATCACCGGATAAATCCGTAATCCACTTTGAAGTAATCGCATACTCTTCTCCCTCTGTTTTAGCTTCCGGTACTGGTGTATAATTCCAACGGATCAAATAATCATCATACAGCCCAAAGCGGGGAGGCATCATACGAACCCCACGCTCCATATCACCGGGTTGTGCCACATAATTAAAACGTGCATAATCCATTATAGAAGTAGTAGTACCATGTTTCTGTGTAAACGAAGGAGAACGCAGAGAGTCGACCGGAATGACGGAAGAAGCACTCATATTGTGCATAAATCCGAGACAATGTCCTACTTCGTGTGAAACGACATAACGTAAAGCATCATCCATCACTTCCCTTGGAATAATTTTATGACGGACACGTTTGTCAGCTTGAGCAGTCTGAATAAAAATCCAGTTATTCAACAACTTTATAACATCATGATACAGATATACAGAAGCATTCAGTATTTCTCCACTGCGCGGATCTACCCAAGAGGGACCCATTGCATTTTCAATAGCAATCGGTGCATAACGAATACAAGAGTATTTCAAATTATCCGCATCAAATTCCGGATCATCTTTCGGAAATTCTTTAGCCTGGATAGCTTGTATAAAACCTATTTTTTCAAATGGTTCATTCCATTGGTTGACAGCTTCAAATATAGATGCTTTCCAACTATCAGGGAAACAACTATCTACATAAAAAACAATCGGCTTCACAGGTGTCACCTTTTTACCCTCTACATAACTTTTTAAATCAGAAGGCTCCAAACGCCAGCGATTTGCATAATAGATTGCCCGCATCGTCTGTTTGGTTGCCGAATATTCTTTTTTTATAGTCGGGAAAATACCAATCCGGCTATCCATCAATCGGGGACGGTAAGGAACAGAATCCAATAACAGGATAGAACGTGTCACCTTTGCAGTCAGAGGTTCGTCCTTAATGTCTTTTCCACTACCTCCGGTCAACGAATAAGTATAACTTAGGCAACTCCGGACAGATATATTGTCCTTAAAAGCCTTAAAACCATCAACAAACGACTTGCTACTTTGGAAAGAAGTGGAACGCTTACGTCCTCTCGACATATTTGCACTATATTTATCAAAAGGATCCATTAGCTTATTGTCACCCACAAAAAAACCGGTAACATCAAACACAACAGCCGTACTATCATTATTATAAGCAGAAATATCAAAAGCTTGCAATATGGCATCCATGTTACTTAATGCAATAGCCGTCTTCAATCGATTGTCATTATCACCACTCACATTATCTGTTTGAATAGCAGACAGGCAGATTTTGTTATTCAGTTTTTCAAAACGAAAATGAATAGGTTCGGTAGGTTTTGATCCTATAATGGCATTTCTATTATCACTGATTTCTGTAACTGCAGAGCCCAACAACATATCACGTTTCAACAACGATAATGGAAGTTCAAAATAAACTTTTTCTTTCACTTTGTGTACAGTGATGAAACCTTCTGCTTTCGAATGATTAGATGAGAACAGTTTATCATAAGCAGTTTTTTCTTTCTCAACAGATTCTTTCTTTTTTGTCTTTTTACGTTTAAAAGAAATAGCATTTGCTGATACAGCTCCTCCCAACATAGAAAATACTAAAAGAGCCACCCAAATTCTTTTCATTTTGATAATAGTGTTAATTCATACTCTAGTAATAGAGTACAAATCTAAGAATTATAAAGAATTATCTCCAATAAAATCTACTTTTTTCCTTCAGAGACACTATACAATACGACACTTTATTAGTTATTTACTTCTCTTACCCAGACACAAACCGCCTTTTAATGAATCAGGCCACCCCTATAGCAATCATAAGATTACATACTATTTCTCACTTATAAACTGCTCAAAACTATATTTAAAATCCTCATTCAATATTAGCTTATACTCCTTGGTGAATTGATCAAATGCAGTATATGCCATTCCCATACGTTTCAAATCCACTAAAGCACGGCACTTAACGCGAACAGACTCTTCATCTAATGAATCAAATCGCAGAATACAATTTGAGATTTGTATTCTCAAGTTATCATTTCCTACAAATTGCTTGCTATCTCTTAACCGGCTCAGAAGATCAATCATTGAATCGGAATAATCTGCTTTAAAACTATCTACCCAATCAAATTGCATATTAGGAAGCAATTGACCAAATGAAGCCAGACTCAATAATTTTTCCAGATCTTCCTTATGGACCACATCTAAAGGCGTCATCTTTTGCATCAATTGATTTGCTATAGTATAGTCATTATATACATGCCCCTTATTAAGAAAGTACCAATAACCATTTGCTGATGATATCTCCGTATCTCCTACCTCTTCCAACAAAAGACGTATCTTACGTATATTTACACTACGGTTATTAGAAAAACTCTCCTCTGACTTATCATACCACAACAATTCTTTTAACTTGATATTAGAAATCCCCTTATTATTCTGATTGGAATAAAGAATAATAACAGATAATAATTGACGCATAATAGGCGTAAATTTTCCGGTAATGTCTTTTAAATCCCGATTAATAACCTGAAATCCGTTTAGCATATAAATTCCTGGTGTGGTGTTCAATACAGGAGCTTCAAACGAGGAATATAGGTGGTCATTTTCTTGAATTTCTTTTTCACTATTTATATCTGAAACAACCCCTTCTTCTTTTTCACAAATATCTTGTTGTGAAATAGATATAGCTTCTTTCTTATCATGCTTTCTGCTATTCTTTAATCTCCACCCAATTCCCCCTAAACCTGCTACACAAATACATATAAACAGTAATTTCCACCAAGTCCCCCTGTTTTCCTGTACTGTTATATTTTGAATAGGCAACACTGGAGATGCAATAGAATAAATATTAGCTTCATAATTATTCCCCTCTACTTGGTGAACTGTTACAGCGTAATAACATTTTTCTGAAGCAAGATAAATTAAATCTGCATGAGAATTAACATCTAAGAAAGTATAAGGTATTGTATCACCTAAAACAGTTTCTTGTCCATTCTCCAAATTTAAATCTTTCAAAACTAGAGAAGATAGAAAACGACCTGAAGAAAAAAACAATCCTTTTGCATGTTCACCTTTTTCTACTTCATCAACTATCAACGTAGAAGCAGCTACCTCATCACAAAGATTCTCCGGTATAGCCCACTTTTTTTCCAAAGAATAATCATTCAAGTTCAATTTATACAAATCCTTATAATGCACGACCCCATACTCCTGTTTGCCCAAGTCATTTCCCAATCCTCCATAAATATAAACCAGCGAATCGGTCTTCCCTATGGCACTCAAATAGCGAGGAGTAATCACATCCGGCAACTCTCCCTTTATCACTTCACCCGATAGAGATATTCTATTCAACTCACGGGTATACAAATGAAATCCATATCCCAGAATTTGTACAATTGATGAATCTTTTGGATTGAAAAACCGATTATGTTGTGTATAAGAAGACTGCCTTTTCCGTTGGATAGGAATAGACCAACTTTTTGTTTGAAAATTGAAAAAAGACAAATTCTCCCCATCAGGCTTCTCAAAGTCATAATAAACCAACTGGCTACCTTTATCTTTCAAAGGAACAAAAAGAAACTGGTTAGTGATCCGATTTACATCAATCAATGGCGAGAAAACATATTCTTTAGTTGTACTCCGTATTAAATCATATTTGACAATACGATCTTTTGCAATAAAATAACATGCCGACTGATCTTCACACGAGACAGGAAAAGTCTTGGATGAAAAAGATAACGTTTTCCTATGTTTCCAATACATATGACTATTAATAATCCATTCCGGATTTGATATAAAAGCTGTCATCTGCCGAAACTTGTCCTGAAGCAAAGTGTCAGATACTGCTTGCTCCAACGACCATTCATATTTTATGCTCCCAGGTTCCAGACCGATCTGCACATCCTTCAAAATAATAGGTGCCACGTCCGAAGTTGTGTAAGAAGCTAATTTATTAGCACCAAAGCAGACTTTAACAGAATGATTATCCGGGGCAGTAACTTTCTCTTTAGAAATAAGAGAACCATTATTTCTGACATATAACGTATCATTTTTATACTCCAATTCTATCTTTATCTTATTCCATTCATGAATATCGATAGTCGCAGAAGAATGTATCTTTCCTAAATATTGCTGGTCTTTAATCAAACACAAATAAGGCTCTTCGTTCACAGGATTAACCAATATCAGATTGAGGCTATTTCTATTGTCAACAATCATACGGCATACATAACCAAAATGCTCGCCTTTTTCCCTAATCTTCAAATCAAAAGAAACAGATAAATAATCTTTGAATCTCACTCCCTGATTGCCGGACGGTATAATGAATGAAGTACGTTCATCTTTTGAATATTCATAAGCACGAAAAGAAAGGCCTCCGATATTTTCACCACCCCAAGTGACTATAGTCTTCGAGATAAATAAAATATAAAATAACAGTCGGATATATTTCATAGCAAAAGCTTATTTGAAGCAAAGATATAAAAAATATGTTTTTTCAATCTTAGGATATTAAAATAATATAGTTACTCTGCACCAATAACAAAATATATCCGGCTATTATACTCCACATCCCTATCGAACCGGCATCCGGGACGAACGCAGTTCTCCTCTCAAATATTTAGCAGCTTCACCTGCCAGCCAAAGATAATGATCGGGTGCTTCTCCTTCATAAGTTATAAAAGAACTTTCACCCACCGGAGGTGTATTTGTACATTTAAAGAAAGCTGTCCCCTCATCTATCTCATCAAACATTGCCAAATAAAGGCTCTCTGCTCCTGCATCTACAGCACCTTTCACCTGTTTCCAGAAGAAACGTCCCCCCAATCTCGGAATCATGTTTTGCGGAGCATCCTTTTTCATGTTATGCCAACTAAAGCCCGGAAACAACACCGGTATATAATCTTTACCATTCGCTTTGCACCACTTTATATCTTCCTCTATCGATTTACGATATGGCTCATACGTATTATTATTAAAACGTCCTACCAACCATGGATGAACAATATCCGCCTGTTTTACCAGTTCAAGCAATCTCGTATCAGAAACAGCATCTATCGTTAATGTCCGCCAATGAGTAGGTACACCTACCAATATGGAACAACCTTCACTCTTCAGGAAATCAATGATTTTCTTTACCTGCTCATATCCATATTTACGGCGATCATTAAACCCTATTCCCCAAACAGCAACTAACGGTTTACCATGATGATAAACATAATGATTGTTGTTCCGGGAAACTAGTTTATACTTCTCACACAGCTCTTTCCAGTCACGTATCAATATATCTTCTTCACCGGCTTCCATACCGGAAAGGTCATACATCAGGCAAATTGCCCGGTCATACTTTTCTGCCGAAAGAACAGCATTATTCAGTATCTTATTATAATTATCCTTCCCTTTCTGATTTCGTATAGAAACAACAAAACGTTGCATAAATACCCCATCAATTCCATATTGCTTCATCCATTTAAAATGCAGATCTGTAGTAGAAGCATCATACGAACTAAAAACCTTTGCTGGTGTCTCATCAGGTAACTTAAAAGCCGTTTCATAGGTTTTCTCATATTCAGAAACATCCGGCCAAAGATCAATGGTACACTTGCCCGGTTTGAACTCTTTTTCTTTTTCAAAATGTTTCCAACCCAAACCAGCACCGTCTTCAGGAGTATTAAACCAACCCTGATACCCTGCCATCACTAAATTCCTTATTGATTTGAAACGGACACGACTCATTGACTCCGTCGTTTTTGTCGCCGGATCAGACATCACCACCTCTTTAGGAAACTGATTTAAAGCAATAAATTCACTGATAAACCGATCCGGATATACTTTCACAAGATTCATCCCTTGATACCCTGTCCCCAGCACCTTTCCTACCGGGCCTATCGTTATCATTTCCATATCGTCCACCTTTCCATAAGCATTGTTATGTAAATGCCCTGCAAATATTGCATTTACTCCATATTTCTGAAACAAACGCACATATTTCTCTCGCATAGGCAAAGAGAAATTCGAATAATTCACAGGTTCATCCATCCGTTTCAGAAAAACAGAGCAATGAGTAAAAACAAACTTGAATCTGGCATCCTTCGTTTTCTGTAATTCCTGTTCCAGCCACTTAAATTGAACTTCTTCCCTCTCCTTGTCCTCTTCTTTTATTATATTTGAATCAATACCTATAAATGCACAATCACCATACCTGAATGAAAAATGGGGTTCTCCGTAGTTTTTTTTATAATTATCTATAGAAGCCCGGCTGACCTTACCTATATCGTGATTTCCCGGAATCATATAAACCTTTACTGAAGAGTCTATTTGAGCAATCATCGACTTATAAGCAGCAATCTGTTCCTTATTCTTCGAATTATTTACAAAATCACCGGTTATCACCACAAACGGAGGTTTTAACTGATTTATAGCTGTCACAGCCTTATTCATAGCCTCTGTTTCTGCCGAAATACTCTTATTATTATCCATGAAGCCAAATTGGGGATCACTTAATTGCAAAAAGAAAAAGGGAGCAGAATCCGCAGCTATCCCATGAGATACAAAAACAGCCAAGAGAAAACAAACGACCGATATTATTTTCTTTCTCATAAATTATTTATTGTTATCACGAGATACGACGATCTGCCTGATACATCGTATCCCGTTATTAATAACTATTACTTCTTAAATTGATTTCTGGTTATCTTCAGAAATTCGGATTTGTTTTCCTCCGTCGGTTCCAAATTCGTTCCTTTCTGGTAATTATTCCATGAATTGACTAACACAATGTTTTTACTTCCGATATTCCGTTTAGCTACATTACAGAAATTAATATAATCAGCAGTCTCTCCATCTTGCCCGAAAGTATATTTATAACTTGAAGTTGAATTGATACGGTCATTATAAGAAGGAAAGATACAAGGGACAAAGTCTGTATTCCATTTGGCTATTGTAGTCTTCCAATTGGCCCAATTCAAATCAACAAAACTGAAAAAGGCATAATAACGGTCGTACATATTCGTTGACCAATCGTTCACTGTCACTCCATCAAAAGAAGCAATCTGATGTTCCTCATAATTCACCGGAGCTACCCAACCGGTAGTAAATTCTCCAATCGTATAAAGATCATACCCCAATTCTGATACAGCCTTCTTTAATGCCGGGATGACCAAAGAATAATCAATACTCTTCAATGCAGAAGAAGAAAGGTTAGACGGAGTTATTAGAATAACCGGTCTTCCGTTCATTTTATAATAGGCCTCATCATTAAATAAAGGCACTAAAGTATTCGTAAAGTCATTGATCATCTTATTCAAATTCTCTTCCTCTTGAAGCGGTTTGTCATTAGATACTTTCAGATGTTTGGTGTTATAATTAATCACCAAGCGGACTTTTGCATTGGTTACCGTACGTACAGACTTAAAGTTTGTAATCAATGTATTATCTGCTGAAGCAGCATCCCAAGTAACTATCAGAAAGTCCAAAGCAGCCTCATCCGCCCAAGCAAGCTGTTGCTGTAACACGCCACTGGTTGTAGACAAATATTCACCCAACAAAGGAGTACCGGCATATATTTTCTTACCGGACTTTAACCAATTGGAAGAGGAAGTTATATTGGTATAATAAGCACCGACTATCGCATCCACAGGTAAATCCGTCTGTGGTATATCATACACATATTTGCTCTTATCAGGAGCCAAATGATCGTCTTTATCACAAGATACAGCTAACAAAGCGATGAATCCGAGCAATATAATAGTTATCTTTTTCATATCCTTCATTTTTTAATTATTCGTCAAATAAGGGTTAGTCTTAGTGGGCAATGCAAACCATAACTTAGTCGACATTGCATCCTGTCCACCATCGAGATTCGTAATACCTTTCGTCAATTCATATTCATTGTTTGTTTTCTCGCTATCGGGATATACCAATCGCTGTGGAATATAAGCATAAGGATTATCCTTGGTACCGGCATTTACAGCGCCATATCCGGTTTCCGGCGAGAAATGCGGCGGGAATTCCAATACTTGGCTACGGCGAATCAGTGTCCACGCATCCAACGATTGATAAAACATAGCTATATATTGCTGCATGATAATCTGACGATAAATCGGATCAGGTTCATCAGAGGTAATAGCAGAAGATACAATGCCGATAAAATCTTTATAATAATCTTCACCTTCTTCTGTGACTGTTAGATCTGTCAATGTATTCCATTTAATTCCCGGAGTCTGAAGATAATTATTTACTTTTCCACCGTCTACGCCATATTGAGCCATTGAAGCGTTCACACCGGCATTGTAATAAGCCTCGGCTGTTTGCGAACCACTTCCCAAACCTTTATGAACCAATTCACTTTTCAACAGGCACACTTCTGCATAATTCATAATTACTTCTGCATAACTTTGCTCCGTGAATTTATCCTGTAATTGAGAGTAATCATCCGCCGTCTTTCCACTATGCGGATTGGGAGACAAGCTGACTCCCGACGGCAAATTAGATACTTTCGGTTGTCCCCAATAAGGTGCCCAATGGAAGTTATCAGGCATAGAAGCAGCATTGGCAGGAGTGAAAAATTTCTCCAACCGCGGATCAGCATAGGGAGCCATATACATCAGAATCGATTCGCCGGCAGAGTGAAGCTTATCCAAATTACTTTCACGGTTGATAACCAGATAATCATAAAAATAATTTCTTGTATCTGCGTTATCTCCCCATCGCAAAAGACAATTATCTTCATTACTTGTCATCAAGTTCTGTTCATTTTCCATAAGTTCATCAATCACTTCAGTCGCTTTCGAACGGTCAGCATTACAAATACGAACGGCCAAACGCAAACGTAATGAATTGGCAAACTTCTTCCATTTCAATAAGTCGCTGGATTTCTGTCCTGAAGGAAAAATAGGGTCTGCTTTATAAACATCTCCATCCATCTTCAACCCGTCGGCACATGCTTTCAAATCATTCAGCATAGCATAATAAATATCCGATTCCTTATCGTAAGGCACTCTCTCGCCGGCATTAAATGCCTGACTTTTAGGAATACCTCCCCAAATAGAAACTGCTTGTGAGAAAAGATAATTTTCCCATATTTTAGCAATAAGTACACGATTGTGATATTGCTCGTCATTTTCCATTTGCGTTTGTATAAAGTGAACAGGAAAAATAGCATAGTTATATACATTCTTCCAATATGAATCATTGGTTGAACCTTGATTTCCATACCGTTGTACCTGTCCACCGGTAGCTCCACCATAATAATGGCTATAGTTGGCCAACAACACTTTTTTCATGCTTCCGCAAAAAGCATTCAGCGTATAATAAGAACTCGTATTGAACAAATATTCAGGATTAATTTCATTAAGTTCATTGGGATTGGCATTGGCAGATTCAAAGTCATTCGTACACGAAACGAAAGAAATGGCCATTGCAGCAAAACCGGCTAATAATATTTTAATCTGTTTCATAATATTCTATCTTTAGAAGGTTAGTTTAATATCAAATCCGACAGAAGATACGGGCGGCATTCCTCCATATTCTATACCTTGAGCATTTCCTGATGAAGAAGAAGCCTCCGGATCTATGCCTTTAGGAGTATTTTGATGAAGAATAGCTAAATTACGTCCTACCACAGCCAGTCGTAGACCACTAATCGGCAATTTCTTTATGATAGACTTCGGAAGACTGTAGGCAACAGAAAGTTCACGGAATTTAATATAGGAAGCATCAAATACAGATCTTTCATCAAAACTAGCATAGCGGTTATTAGGTTTGACAAACAAGAGACAAGGCGTTCCGTCTTCAAAATAAGCGTCCGGATATTGATAACCGGAAGTTGCCTTTGCACTACTCTCACCATAAATCACATTACTCAAATAATATCCTTCACGTCCTTCGGCAGATTCGGCAACAACACCGGCTGTTGTCGCTCTATTCCATGTTCCCGAATAAAGAGTTCCTCCAATACGTGCATCAAACAGAAAACTAACTGTAAAATTCTGGATTCTGAAATTGCTTCCAAAACTTCCCGTCCATTTCGGCTCGGCACAGCCTAAATATTGCGTATTATCCGTTACCAATATTTTACCTGAAGAATCGACTAATTTACGTCCCTGGTCATCACGTTTCCAGGCACGTCCCCGAATGACTCCATAAGGCATACCTTCTTCCAACATGATACTGACATTGCTTGATTTCAATAATTGCACATTAGGATTTCCGTCCACTACCTTAATCACTTCCGACCGATTACGCGCCCAGTTGATATTCGCATTCCATTCAAACAATTTGGTCTTGACGGGAGTAGCAGACAACACAACTTCCCATCCTTGATTACGTACATGACCTGTATTCAAGAATTTAAAACTATAACCGCTAGGCACCGGCAAAGCGACTTTCGTTATCAAGTCATAGGCATCAGAACGATAATAAGTTACATCTACACCCAAACGATTATGGAAAAAGCGGAGATCAGCTCCAAGTTCCAAAGAACGGTTACGTTCCGGCAAAAGTTGATCATTATTTAAAGTTGTACTAATGGTTTGCAAAGGTGAACCATTATAAATGCTACCCAACTTATAGGTTTGATTAATCCGATATGGATCTGTGTCAGAACCGGCATAAGCAAAAGAAGCACGAATCTTACCGAACGACAAGATAGGTGATTTGATCTTAAATGCATCGGTAAAAATAAACGTAGCACCAAAAGAAGGATAAAAATAAGAGCAATTATCCAGTGGTAAAGTAGACGACCAGTCATTGCGGGCCGTTACATCTAAATAAACATAACTATTGTAACCTAATGACACCGAGCCATAAGCAGAACGGATTATCTTCTTAGATTGCAGTTGAGTGGCACTAGGATACTCATTCGAGTTAGAAATATTCTTGAAATCAGGAACCAATATACTATTCACACTTTCCGTTCTTTTCTCCGAGTTGCGTTCATATCGGCTAATACCGGCAATGGCATTGACTGATATTTTATGAAATGTTTTATTATACATCAATAAAGCTTCAAAGTTAGTAGAAGTACTGTTATTGATCCAGTTCTTCATACCACCGTCCACATCACTACGTGCACCCAGATTAAAGAACTCCATTCCTTTCCACCAATAAGCATCCAGTCCGGCTTTACCTACCGCCTTCAAGCCTGGAAGTAATTTTACTTCCAGATTCATCGATCCGCTCACTCTGTCACGCGTGTCAGAGTTCGTATTTTCATAAATATTCCAATACGGATTATAACCACGTTCACCAATCGGAATCATTTCATTTCCATTTTCATCCTTATAATGTTTCAACACATCAATAGAAAGCGAACGGGGAAGAGTAACAAATGCATATATAGGATTCTTATCCGAACCATTCATATATTGACGGTTGTCTACCTTTTCATGTGAGTAAGTCATTTTAGAATCTAAAGTCATCCATTTGGTAATCGTATTCATCAACCGGAGATTGAATATATCTTTAAAGCTTTCATTGATACCGTGTACTACACTATTACCCTTACTTCTCGTATACGATACGCGATAATTATTCTTTTTCGAACCACCTTCCACAGCCAATGTATGCGTGTACCGATGGGCGGTTTCGTAGAAATCCTTCACATTGTCCGGATGTGAAGAATGAGTAGTAAGTACACCGTCATGTCCATAGATAACCTGATCCCACAAAGGTGCTCCCCAGCTACGCAATTTAGCACCTGCAGAAGAATTATAACCACTGAAATCCGGTAAATCTGTTTGCAACCTGTTACCATTAGGTTGAAGTGTCAGTTTGTGGTCAAGCAAATAAGAGTTCTCTCCTGTTCCCCAACCATTCTGATAATCTAAAAACTGGTTCACTTTTTCAAATTGAAAATTTCCGCTATAAGATACTTTTGTTTTTTCGAATGTGCTCGAACGTTTAGTTGTCACCAATACAACTCCCTGTGCTGCACGCGAACCATAAAGTGCAGCAGCATTCGGTCCCTTCAGGATTTCAATGCTTTCAATATCATCCGGATTGATATCCGCTACCGGATTACCAAGGTCGGTAGAACCTGTACCACCATCAACGGTCACACTTGTATCACCCGGTTCGTTTTCAATAATCATACCATCAATCACGAATACGGGCTGTGAGTTTTCAGTCAGTGAGCTTGTTCCGCGAATGACAATGCGCGCACTACCATTGCTCGTTCCCGGAGGAGTAATGGTAACCCCCGCCACCTTACCGGAAAGAGAAGATATCAGATTGCCACTACTATTTTCTGCCAAGGCTTCCGCATTTACACTCTGCCGTGAATAATTAAGACTCTTAGCTTCACGCGTCACTCCGAGAGCGGTAACAACCACTTCATCAAGAGCCTTCGCCGTGCTGGCCAAAGATACATTGATATGAGTCAAACCGGTAATTTTAGTT
>USSR01000076.1 GCA_900557355.1 uncultured Bacteroides sp. | reverse complement strand
AAACCACTGATAGATCCCGGAAGCATCACTCCCAGATTCATGATGCCCGAAGCAAAGGCATAATGGGCCATCTGATGTTTGCCGGGAGCCACTTGCTGCATCATAAACAGTGTCAGACCTACGAATCCGAAACCATATCCGAAGTATTCAAGCACAATGGCGCCCCCTATCAGCATACCATTCTCCGGCTGATAAATGGCCAACAATGTATAAGCCAGAAACGGGAGGTTGAAAACACAACACAACGAAAACAATGTCCGGCTCAATCCTCTGTGAGAGATGTAATAACCTGCCAACAGGGATCCCAAGACAAAAGCAGCCGCCCCGTAAGTTCCATAATACAGACCTATCTCCTGTTCTCCCAGTCCCAATCCTCCAACAGAACGTTCCGCCTTTAAAAACAACGGAACAATCTTCATGACAAAGCCCTCGGCCAGACGATAAAGAATGATAAATGCCACATAATACCAGATATGCTTCTTCTGAAAGAAAGCACGGATAACTTCCACCAACCGGTTCCAGGTTTCCCTGCCGGATGCTGCGCCTGTAGCTGCAGTTCCTCCCGAAGGCAACATACGCACATGATATACTCCCAGGAATACCATTACAGCAGCCAGAATCAACATGACTGTCATCCATGCTTGCACAGTCGCTTCATGGCGGACAGCTTCTTCCGTCCCCTGAACTCCTCCGAAGTATTTCAGCAACCAGCCTGCCAACCAAACCAGTCCGCCGGATGCAACAATTTTAGCGATATTATAGAAAGCACCTTGCCAACCGATATACTTGGCCTGATCCTGCTTATTCAGTTCCGACATATAAACGCCATCTGTTGCAACATCATGTGTCGCCCCGCTGAAAGCAATAACCGCCAACAAAGCAATACACACGGCAAAGAAAGCCGGAAGATGCAACGCCAATGCTACCAAGGCAAAACCTGCCCCGGTAATCAATTGTGTCAGCACCACAAAGAACTTCTTTGTCTTGAACATTTCTAAGAACGGACTCCAAAGGAATTTCAGTGTCCAAGGCAACATAATCAGTGATGTCCACAAAGCAATCTGTGCATCACCAATCCCCAATCCCTTGAACATCAGCACAGACACCATATTCAGTACAACAAAGGGAAGCCCCATGGCAAAGTAGACGGTGGGTACCCAGGAAATCGGATTACGACTATTTTGATTCATACCTATTGACTAAATCATTCTGCTTCACTTCAGAGGGACATTCCCCATCGTCAGTTCCAACGTACCACCATCTACTATGTCCTGATGCGTAAAGAAAGGCTTATCCAACTTCTTTCCATTCAGTACCATACTCTGCACATATTTGTTCTCGCGACTGTTATTATGTGCAATGACAGTGAATGTCTTGCCATCTTTCAACTGAATGGTAGATTTTTCGAATAATGGGCGACCGATAGAATAAACCGGCTTACCCGGACATACCTGATAGAAACCCATAGAATTGAGAATGAACCACGCAGACATCTGTCCACAATCCTCATTGCCCGACAATCCGTCCGGATCATTAAAATAAAGGGTATGTAATATTTGATCCACCAGTTCTTGTGTCCGCCAAGGTTGATCCACATAGTTATACAGATGAGTAATATGATGACTTGGTTCATTGCCATGTGCATATTGTCCTATCAAACCGGAGATATCAGCAGAAACCATATCACCCTCCAAAGCTGAATCGGCAATAAACAAAGAATCCAGTTTACCGATAAAGGCATCACGTCCTCCCATCAGCTCCACTAATCCATCTATATCATGAGGCACAAACCAAGTCCATTGCCAGGCTGTACCTTCGCAATAGTCGTCACTACGGTGATTGGATGAACGGGGATTGAAAGGAGTACGCCAATTACCTTCACTGTCCAGTCCGCGCATAAAACGGGTAGAAGCATCAAAATAAACCTGGTATCCCTTAGCAAAGGCTGCATATTTCTCCTCATTCGGTTCATCTCCCATAGCATCTGCCAGCACAGAAATACACCAGTCGTCATAAGCATATTCCAACGCCTTTGCTACGGATTCATTATCCTTGTCGCAAGGTACATAGCCTATTTTATTCTTCCAGTATTTAGCTTGAGGCATCAAGTGGGGTAATACCAATGGCGGACATAAAATACCGGTCGTATCATATTCCGCAACACGGATACAGGCCTTATATGCATCTTCCACATCGAAATTACGATAACCTTTTGTATAAGCATCAGCTATAATAGATGCAGCATGATAACCGATCATTGTTCCCGTATAGTTTCCGGCCAGTTCCCACATAGGATATACACCACCCTCATGCTGCTTCCGGATTAATGAACGGATAAAGGCTTCATTTAAATCAGGATCGATAATTGTCATCAACGGATGATATGCCCTGAATGTATCCCATAAAGAGAATACAGTATAGATAGGCTCTTCCACACTGCCCTGATGAGGTTTCAAATCCATACCCAGATAGCGTCCATCGGCATCTGTAAACAGATTAGGTTGCACACCGGTATGATAGAGTGCAGTATAAAACATTACTCGCTGGTCCTTATCAGACGTTTCAATATCTATCTTGGCAAGATAATTATTCCATGATTCACGGGCAGCACTACGCACACCGTTAAAGTCCCATTCAGGTATTTCAGCTTCCACATTCTTTCGTGCCCCATCCATATCTACAGCAGAAACACCGACTTTCACAAGAACTTCCTCATTATTCTCTGTCTGGAACTGTAACAAAGCCTTAGCTGTCGGAAAGAGTGGCCCCCCTTCATCCAATGCCATAGAATCGGTTACCAACGTATAGGTAAAAGGTTTGGAAAACTTCGCATAGAAATTGATATACTGGTCAAATGCCCAATATACTGTTTTCTTGCGTCCTCGTATCTCTGTATCACTGATTACCTCCAACTCCATCTCTTCATTCTTCTGACGCTGCAGACTGTAATCCAAGTCCAGTATAAATCCGGCATCTTCCGCCTTTGGGAAAGTATAGCGGTGAATAGCTGCACGTTTGGTAGCCGTCAATTCGGCTTTTACCTGATAACGATCCAAAAAGACTGAATAGTAGCCCGGTTGTGCCACTTCATTGTCATGAGAGAAAGCAGAAGCATAAGCCATCTGTTGACTCTCTTCTCCCATTGCATGATAATCCTGTTTGCCTACGGTAGGCATCAGCAATACATCACCATAGTCTCCACAACCTGTGCCGTTAAGATGGGTATGCGAAAATCCATTCATAGTAGAATCTGCATAATAATATCCGGAACAGGCATCCCACTGATAAATGCGTGTGTCGGGACTGGGTTGTATCATTCCGTTCGGAACTACAGCCCCAGGGTAAGTATGTCCATGCCCTCCCGTACCGATAAACGGATTAACGTATGATGAATAATCCTGCGCTCCCGGGGTACAACTGTACATTCCGAATAACAGCACTCCACTCATCAACATAAAATTCAGTTTCATGTTTTTCTTCATATTCTTAATAGTATTACATATTCATAATCAAAGTGGCATAAAGGTAATGGCTTGTCCTCCACCTCTTGCCATATCCACGGACAGAATGTCTTCAGCAGTCACCTGCTTCTCTATAATCTCATAAGCCGTAGGATTCGTTATCCAGTCAGCCTCTTTACCATCAGCATAAATGACAGCCCTGTAAGTCTTGCCTTTTTCCAGAAAATCCAATTTGACTGTAACCTCACGTGCGTCTTCATTAGTAGCTGCACCCAGGAAATATTTGTCTCCTGCGCGGCGCACTATGACTACATATTCTCCCGGCTCACCTGCCAGCGCTTCCGACCAGTCACAATCAGCATCAAAATCGCGAAAGAATTGAAAAGCAGGATGTCCTTCGTAATTTTCAATCATGTCGGCAGCCATTTGCAAAGGAGAATAAAGTATCACCCAGTTAGCGATCTGTTTCGCCAGCGTAGAATTGATCCGGCAATCCTTACTATCCTTCATATTCCACTTCTTGCGATAAGGAGACTTTTTGGCACGCTCATACAGTATGTCGAAGATTCCCGGAGTATAGTCCATTGGCCCTGACAACAGACGGGTAAATGGCAAAAGTACATGATGTTCGGGGGGATTTCCCTCGCTCCAGGCATTCCATTCCATGCCACGGGCACCCTCACGAGTCATCATATTGGGGTATGTACGGCGGATACCAGTGTCTTTGATCGGTTCGTGTACATCAAGAGTGGTATGATATTTTGCAGCAGTCTTTACCACTTTACGGTAATGGCGTACATTGTATTGTCCATGATGATTGTGCCCATTGGGAAGTCCGCCGGCATAACCGGTCTTCACACTATGAATACCCAAGTCAGCATACCATTTATAAGACTTATCCAGTTGTTTCTCATAATTGACTATGTTGCCACCCGTTTCATGATGTCCAATAATCTCAATTCCTTTTTCCTTAGCATAACGGACTATTTCCTTTATATCAAAGTCAGCATACGGACGCGTATAATCAAAGTCCTGAGAGCCTCCCCAATTTTCCCAACCGGCGTTCCAGCCTTCAAACATCACTCCTTCAATGTTGTTAGCTGCTGCAAAGTCAATATAACGTTTAGCATTCTCCGTTGTGGCACCGTGGCGGTCATTTATCACCCAGCTTTCTACCCCCAGATGCATTCCCCACCAGATACCTACATACTTCATTGGACGTATCCAATCCGTAGTTTCCAGTACACAAGGCTCATTCAGATTCAGTATAAGCCCGGAGTTAATTAGACCGACAGCTTTCGGAGCAATCTGTATGGTACGCCAAGGCGACTTGAAAACACTACCGTTTACCCGCACTTTAATGCCATCAGGCCAAGGAGCCAGTTCCGACTTGAAATTGCAACCACCTGTATTTTTCAATGTCATCTCGGGGAAGTCCGTCAATGCAGCTTCGTGAATGCTGGCATATACATTGCCTGCCTTAAATGTCATGGGAGTATTGGCATTGTCTGTCCGGCTGACAGGCTGTGTACGATATAGCAATTCATAAGTATCATAATTGGCAGGTATGGACCATGAAGTACCATCCTGTGCTATATTGAACGCAGTCAGCTCATCCGTGATAAGAAGACTGTCTGCTCCGGCCACTTCATATTCGTAGCGGAATCCTACCCCGTCATCGAATACACGAAACCGTAAAATCAGTTTGGTAGCAGCTGCATCAGACAAGTGAACAGCCATTTCATTGTAATGGTTGCGAATGGTTTTATTTTCTCCCCAAGGTTGCGTCCAGGTTTCATCCTGAGTAGCGAAATCAATATCTACAATACGGAATTCTTTATGAAGATTAATCCCGTTCTCTGCTTCGAATCCCAAACAGGAAGAAGCTACAAAAGGAATACTGTCAACTTCAATTTGGTAGGTCATCCGGTTACTGTCATTCAGAGCAAACTGTAACCTGATACGACCATCAGGAGAAAAAACCTCTTTTTGCTTAGAAGAGCAACTACTTGCCAGACAAATAATCACAATAAAATAAATAAAATGTATTCTCATATTCGATTCATTATTTTGTTATCGGAAATATGTTTCACCAGAATTCATGTGTCCAAAGTTATCGGTCAGCAAGATAGTTAAGAGAATGTCTCAAAGATACATAAAATAGCATGATTAATTGAGACATTCTCTTTTAAAAAGCCAAAAGCTTACTTTTTAGTCAGGTTATAATTAGCGCCAGGATGATAATAAGCATCATAATATGCTTCCGGCAATTCTGCCGTACCATTTACTATACGGCACAGAGATATGCCATAACGTTGGCCTCTACCCATCAGAGTCAGATTTCCAAGCGGATCAAATGCTCCCTTCGTAGCAGTCGTATTTGTATCGTATTTCCAAGTATTCTGGTTACCATTCTTATAAGTTCCCCATCTCATTTCCCATGTTTCGGGATCCTCTGTATCACCTTCATGAATAACCTGAGGCATGGAAATAGTAAAGTTACCATTATTGGAATCAAATTCAGCTACCAAAGGATATTTATTGGTTATTTCAGGATATTCTCCCCAACCATAGATATAGTAAGTCTTACCATCCTCTTTAGCCTCAATACGAATATCAAATGTCTGATCTCCATTATAATCCCACCAACCATTACCACCTTCGGGAGGCGTAAAAAAGAATAAAGAACTGGTAGAAGCTACTTGCCATTCACCCAGATAAGCCTCATAGTTAGACTTAACCCCTGTTGAAGCCGTGAAGTCCGTCCTTCCATAATACTTACCACTCCATTCTACCTCATCATTGAACAGAATCTTACTTACAGCCGTGAAATAATAATCATAAGAATACAATTGTGGTTTCGGGTTATAGAATACCTGCAAACCATATCCGGCATCTTTCAGGTCCTGAATCGTTTCTTCTTTAAAACTTGTCCAGCCACCTTTATATTCTTCATTAATCTTCAATGAATAAGTCCCATACTTTGATTTGGGAAGTCCGGTGAAATTAGATTCACGTCCTTTAACGTATCTCTGATAAGTTCCATAACACATATAATCTACCAATTCGCCAATAGACTTACCATCGACAGTTCCGCTTGGAGAATCCTCAAAATTACTTTTATATTCATAAATACCCAGCAATTTATCAGGCATCACCTTGCGACATTCGCTGATCAAGCGACAGTAATTCTCACGGGAACGTTGCTCGAAGCCCGGACTCGGATTCTCTTTGTAAACTGTATACTCGTCATCAAAATCAATGCCGTCCAAACCATAAATATCGACAAATGCTTTCAATTCTTTGGCAAAATCAGCCGCAGCAGCCTGCGATAAGTTACCCATACCGGCTTCATCATGATTACCCAAGATACTCATATTGACTTTGATACCTTTAGCCTGCAAAGGACGGATAAATTTATCTGCATTTTTCAACAGGAAAGATACCTGATCGTTACAATGAATATGCACACGGCCGCTTTCACTATCCACATTGATATTGGCAGCAAAGATACTAACTACATCAAAGAACGGTTTTCCACTTTCCTTCATTACATATTCACCACAATTCAGGATATTTTCATCATTCACTTCCACAAAACAGAGAGTACGTACATCTCCCTTTTTAGAATCAGGCACAGCTGCCAATGGCTTCACCAAATAAATATAAGTCTGATTATTAGCTGAAACAGCCACTCCATCATTTGCAGTAGCTGAAACCGCTACTGCATAGGTTGAACCGATTGAACCTCCGGCATTAATAGTTAATTCTACTGCACCGGACTTTTTCTCTCCGGTTTTAACAGTCACCGTACCACCATTTGCCAAGCTCAATTTATCAGCAGGATACATAGCATAAGATGTACCATGAGCAGCATTATAAACTTCAAGTGCTGTTGCATCTACTTTGAAAGTAACCGTTATGTCTTTTTCAGCAGCTTTACTCAATTCAAAATAAAGATGTCCCGTACCGGCTTTATCCCCAAAGAGAGAAATTGAAGTAAGTTCGCGTGCTCCGGCAGCTGATCTGACATAACCGTATACGCCATCCACTGTATCCAGCTTTTCTGTATTAACGGCATTGATCGTAATGTCATCTTCACAACTTGTGAAAACAGTTCCTGCACAGGCAAAGGTAACTGCCAACAAGCCTAATTTTATGTGATTCATATATTTCATAATATACATCTGTTTAAAATATAACTTAATTTATTTCGCAGGCAATTCTACCGCAGTCCAAGTAAGCGATTCCACCGCTGTAGCATGATTCTCATTCCCGCTATAATCGGCTATTGAAGTACCTACACCTTCATCAAATTTCCAATAGGCAACCAGTCCTTCCGCACCCGGTTCTACCTGATAAAAATGATTCTTTGCATTAATTTCCTCCTGAGTTAAAACCTTATTCCAAATACGGCATTCGGACATTTCACCATCAAACCAACGATCACGGTTATAAGAGTGACCAATCCAGAAGCCATTACCCTCATCAGTTTTTGTCTTTCCCAAATCCAATGCTCCCCAATTCGCTGTCGCTTCCAATTTATTCACGCCATTGAAATAGGCTATCACTTTTTGAGCTTCAGCATCATAAGTCACTGCAATATGTGTCCATTCACCGGTAGCCACAGTCAGATCTTCTGAATTTATCTTCTTATCTCCAGGACCTACAATCTGCAAACAATTCTTTGCCGGCGCAGTATCTCCGAAACGGAGCAGGAAATATCCTTCAATACCCAGAACTGTACTGATAGCTTTATCGAGCTTGCTGGGATTTACTAATACTTCCACAGTCAGCTTCCGTAAACCATTTGCCTTTTCAGGTGTACCCCAATTTACGTATACAAGATTCTTAGTAAGATCAGCTACTACATTGATAAGGGCAGCACCTTTAAATACGTAATACATGGTACGGGCACTTTGCAGAATACCTACGTTAGCCTGATCAATGGTTACAGGTAATACATAAACCTTTTCAGCATCCAGCTCTGTCAGATTACCAAATTTCAATGTGACTTTTTCTGAAAGAACAGATCCGGCAGGAATCACAGTCTGTGGAGTTTCCAATGTATAATGCTTACTCGGCAAAGCCTCAGCATTATCATAAAATGCAGCATTATAAGTGTCAACCAACGCAGGTTCAGCTTTCAAGGAAATAGTTACATCTGCATTTTCCGGCTTAGCCATAGCAACCCTGAATTCACCTTCCGCAGAAGGAATCGTATTCTTCAGTAAAACATTACTAGTCTTCACCGAAACATCTATATACACTTGGTTATCAAACGTTTCAGTATCATCACTACAAGCTGTCAAAGCTACAGACAGCAATGTGATCGATAATAAATATAAGTTTTTTAATTTCATAGCTTGATTTATTTTTTAGGAGCAGGGTTCATAATATTAATAGCCTCTTTCACATACTGGTATGTGTTAGTAGCATTGTAATAGTCATTCTGAACATTATAAATAGCCAATCCGGCACGGGTATAGCCATCAGATGGTTCCGTAGTCCAATAAGCTGCCTCCGTAAGCGCCCGGTCGGTACCGTAGAACCCGGTTTGCTTATCAGATGCATCCAGTGAAGCTGTGGAAACAGCAACTACGAAACGATCAGTCGGAACACCTGCAGCAGCCATGGCCAAACGGGCAAATACCGACAACTGTGCATCATCCGTTACATTATCCGTAGCCAGGATGATGTGCTTACAATTAGTCAAAATGGTCTGCTCAATCAAATTTTCCGGATATCCCTGAAATGTCAGCAACTTATCTGCATTAGCAGTTTTCCAGGTTAAAACAGCACTGAAAAAAATATCCTGATATTTCTTTGCCTCTGCTTTTTGTTCGGCAGACATATAAATAGGATTATTTCCCTTATATTCAGTAATCATACCATCGAAACTCCCTGCATAACCAATCTGTTTGTCCATTTCTGACTTCAGATAAGTATCGAAAGATCCGGTTTCCGTACCTTCCTTTACTTTTTCAGTATATTCTTTTTGAATCTTATCAAAACTGATAGTATATACCACCTTGGTACCCTTAGCATGTACAGTTTGCATATCAACTAATTCAAACGCAGCCAGTTCTGCTGGGTACATCATGGAAATTACGTCCAAACTGTCAGGAGCATCAGAGATATGCTGTCCACGACTGAACGGTGTTTTCTCGCTATTGTCGAACCAGGCATATACAACCTTATGGTCCGAATTCTTATAGGCTACCAAATTTTGCAGATATTTGGCATACGCAGCCGGATCTTGTTCCTCTATTCCGGGAGTATTGATATTCACATTCTCTACTTCCGTCCAGTCGTCACATGCGCTGAAACAGGTTATGGCAGCGAAGCAGGAAGCTACGATGAATATATTTTTCATTTTATTTTTCATAATTCTTTTCTTTATTAGATGTTAGGGTTGCAGTCCCACCATACTTTGGAAGACATTCTATCGTTCGCAGGTTTCAAATCTTGCAGAGCATTCTGCACATTCGTACCATTGTCCTTGTACTCATCCTGCGGATAAGGCAAGCGGCGTGGAAAAGTACCTTCGGGAACTTCCGCCTTGTTTTTATTAACGGCAGCAGTCATCAGACGCGGGTAACCCGTACGACGGAATTCAGCCCATGCTTCGTTACCCAACGGGAATATGGCGATCCATTTCTGGGTAATTATACGTTCCAGATTTGTTTCAAAGACGGCGCTATTATCATACTTAATCGTAATAGTCGGCTGAGAACCGTTATAACTATAAGTACCCAGAGGATCTTTATACAGATCGGGCAAACTACTACCATCTTCCAGATAAGCATCAGCACCGGAAGCCCCCCATTGACTGAATGATAACTCTACGCCTTTCTTATAAAAACTTTCTGCAGTTCCACCCATGTTCCAACCACGCAATGCACCTTCGGCACGCAGGAAGGCAACTTCAGCAGCAGTCATCCAAACAAGTTTCGTATTGGCTTCAACATTCATGTTAGAATACTTATGAGCTGTTTCACTCGGAAGCGGTTCAGTTCCCAAACGAATACCATGATACCCGTTCTTCACTCCATCGGCTGTTGTAAAGGTAGATTCAACAAAATATTTTTCACGACGAGGATCTTTGTAACCATTCATATAGGCAGTAATATCTGCCGCAATACGAGAGTCACCGCCATTATATTCATACATAATAACTCTGAATGGATTAGTAGTAGCCTGAATGGTCGCATTATCATCATTTGATGTAAACACACCTCCTCTTTCTGAGTCAACAGCTTCCACCGCTTTAGCTTGTGCCGTAGTAGAATCTACATACACCATACGCATAGCCATACGCAATTTCAAAGAATTCGCCAGTTTTATCCAGTTTTCCACTTTACCACTATAAACCTTATCAGCTTTGGATGAAAAAGTCTCCGTACGATGTGGTAATAATGCAGTCACTGCCTCATCCAGTTCATTCAACATAGTCTCATAAACTTTCTTCTGAGTATCCAGCGGAGCAGTCAGGTCACCATTGGCCCCCAACTGGGAATAAGGAATAGGACCGTATCCATCTGTAACACGCAAGATAGCTGCTACCTTTACAACTTTTCCTACTGACAAATAAACAGGGTCTTCAGTTGCAGCTTCCAACTGTGCATAGTTAGCATACACATTAGGAATAACATCTTTATATAATTTACCTACCCAGTCCTGAGATTGGTTGTAGTTGGAGAAACGGTTCGTGAAACCGGAATTGGATTCCGCCAAATAGCCACCGTAAGGTCCACCCAAAAGGGCCTCCAGAAACTGATTAAGAAGTACATCCGTAGGGATGACATATCCCTGCATACCTGTCAATGCCGAACGAGTCAAGTAGGCATCACGGTCCATCTGGTCTTTGGTTGCTTCATACGGATTGGTATTATAATCCATATAATCACCTGTGCAAGATGCCAACATGCCAGCTAACATTCCACCGCATAAAGCGAATTTTATAATTGATTTTCTCATTGTTTTTTCTTTCTTTAATCTGTTAGAACTTAAATCTTACATTGAATCCTAAGCTACGCGCACTCGGCGTCATAAAGTTGTCAATACCCTGATAGTAGTTACCGGTAGAAGCTACTGCTTCCGGATCGAACGGAGCTTTACAATAAAGCATCAGCAAGTTACGGCCTACCAGAGATACGGTCACGTCAGCCACATTCCAAAGTTTATCTCTCGGTATAGTATAACCGACACTGGCTTCCTGGAGACGCAGATTGGTAGCACTGTAAGTGTAATATTGTGGAATACCAGACTGAGAACCGATAGTAGTATACCATTTCTGTGCATTTACCAAGTCCGTTCCATTCACATAAACACCACCTTGATTGCGTGCTATTTCTGTTGACTCAGAAACACCATACATATCCATAGCAGCCTGAGTAGCAGAGTAAACGATACCACCGATACGTGCAGAGAGCATGAAACCAAAATTCAGGTTCTTCCAGCTGAAATCATTTCTCCACGACATATTGCATTTTGCAAATACGCTACCTAATTTAATATCTTCTGCATTATAATTAGCAGTCACACTACCATTCTGATCTACCAGAATATTGCCGTTACTATCACGTTGCAGGTCGGCAGTAGAATAGAGATCACCCAAAGAGCCACCTTTCTTCAGAATGAAACGAGCCTGTCCCATACCACCTACATCCAAGCGTTCTTTAGTGATGACAGTTCCGGTTTCAGGATGCACATAGTTTTCCAGCAGTTCAAGAATCTCATTCTTATTGGTACTGAATACGTAATTACTGGACCATTTAAATTTACCCCATTCATTAGAATAGCCCAATCCTAATTCAATACCCTTATTTCGTACGCTACCCGTCTGCACATACAATGTTGAGTAACCGGAAGATACGGAAATCTTAGGGTCAAACGTCTGATTATAAGTTTTAGTAGTATACAAAGCCAAATCCAGATTAAAATGATTCAGGAAACGGGCAGTAAGACCTACTTCCCATGAATCCGTTCTTTCCGGTTTCAGATTATACATCGGATAGTTACGTTTGGATTGCCAAACCTTATTGGAGTTATCCCATGAATAAGTAGGGTTGGCCAGGAAACGCGGGAAAGGAAGACCCACAGATGCAAATGAGCCACGTACTTTCAGAAAAGAAATTTGTTGTGGCAATTTCAGTAACTCGGACAAAATAACAGAACCACCGACTGAAGGATAAAGGAATGCACTCTGAGTAGAATTAGGACCTGCCAATTGTGAAGGCCAGTCAGAACGTCCGGTCAAAGTCAAGTAATAAGTACTCTTATATCCTAATTCAAGACTGGCAAAAACAGACTGAGTCTGATCATGAAAACCTGACTGCGTACGTTTTGTCTTACTGTCATCCAACTGGAATACATTGAAAACGTTAGGAATACCGTCTTCACTGATAGGACCACGATTTTGCAGTACATCTTGTTGCATATCCGATAAAGAAGCACCAATATTAGCCTGGAAAGTAAGATTTTCACCAAAGTTTTTATTGATGTTCAACATGATATCAGCATAAGTTTGCTTGTCATTCGTATTAGAAATACCATACAAACCGTTGTTAGAGCCTTCGGCCAATGTAGTATTACTTGTAGCATAAAGCTTTTCCGTATAAGTACTTGCAGAGTTATCCACACGCACACGGCCTGATACACTCAACCAATCTAAAATCTTATAGCTCAAGCTACCACTCAACATATAACGATCCTTATTATTCTCACGCAGGTTACGATAAGCAATCCAGTACGGATTTTGTCCTGTAAAAGTATCGATGCCCTGTGGCCAATATTGTGTATAGATGTTACGGGAAGTATCCCAGCGTTCGTACATCTTAATCTCATTCCAGTCGTCACCACGAGGGAACAAATAAGCTGTAACCAACGGATTGGAGTAAGTACCCTGATTCACCATATTTTGGTCTTTCTGTTTGATATAAGAAGCACTTACATCCAGTGTCATCTTATCATTCAGGAAAGAAGTAGTGTTGCGGAAAGTAAAGTTATAACGGTCATAATCGTTATTCGGAACCATACCGACAGAATTCACAGCACTCGCAGAGAAGTAAGTCTGATTCTTTTCCGTACCTGTAGATAAAGAAACGGTTTCGGTAGCTACCACACCTGTTCTCAGAAAGTCATTGATCGGATCATATCCCATGTAATTGGAAGGGTTCAATTTATTACCCCAGCTTTTTTCTACAGAACCTGCACTGGACAGAAGATCGCCTGTGCCATAAGAATTCTGAAAATTAGGAGTAACAAACGGACGGAGAAATTCAGTATTCTGTGATACAGTCAAACTCAAACGTCCTTCCTTGCCTTTCTTAGTCGTAATAACAATAGCACCATTGGCAGCGTGACTACCATACAAAGCGGCAGCGGCAGCACCCGTCAATACAGACATAGATTCGATGTCTTCCGGATTTATATCTGCAATCGCTTCTGAAGAACCTTTAGAGTCAAATTCCTGACCACCTTCACCGGAAAGATTGAACATAGGTACACCATCGATCACATAAAGAGCGTTGCTGGACTGATCAATACCTTTCGTACCACGCATCACTACTTTACTGGCACCACCTACACCGGAGGAACTGGCATTAATGGTAACACCCGCCACTTTACCAGACAAAGAGTTTACAAGGTTAGCATCTTTCACTCTGGTCAGTTCATCACTTTTGATTTCCTGAACATTGTAACTCAATGCTTTAGTTGCACGTTTAATACCCAAGGCAGTTACAACAACCTCTTCTACCAGTTGAGAATCGCTCTCCATCATCAGATTGATAACACTCTGTTCCTTTGCTGCAATCTCCTGTGTTTTATAACCGACATAAGAGAATTGAATTACAGGATTTGCTTCTGTTGTGGTCAGCGTAAAATTACCGTCAAAATCGGTGATACAACCCACACTGGTACCTTTCACCAATACATTGACACCGATCAGAGGCCCCATATCGTCCGATACCTGACCGGTTATCGTACGTTCTTTTCCTTGTTGGGCACCTTCTTGTCCTGATTGAGACTTCTCTGAAAGATAAACAATGTTATCTTCTACTTTAAAAGAAATATTTTTCCCTTTAAGAATAGCAGTCAAGGTATCTTCGATAGATGCATTCTTCACATTGACTTTTTCCACTGCCGTAGCAGCAAGTTTGTCGTCATAAAAAAATTGATACTTGGATTGAGTTTTGATTTGTTCAATGACCGTACCTAATGTCGTGCGAGACATGTTCAAATCCAGTTGGGCAAAAGTCCACTGAACTGATACAGTCATGAAGAACAAGACTAATAAAGCCCGTAGAAATTTCGAACTTTGAAAAGCATGATTGTTGTCCATAAACAAAGTTTAAAGGTTACACATTGGTTAATTTTAATCTGTCAGGAGACCCTTTCTCCCGACTTTCATATATAAAACAACAGTCGCTAAAAATACACTTACTACAAAATGATATTTTTTTCATTAAAAACAAAAAAGGGAATAGTTTTAATTTCTATTCCCTTCTTTCTTACATTATTAACTTCAGCCCTTACTTCTTTTTTATTTCGTTAGAGAAAGAATATGGATAATCTTCCGGATGTATTCCTCTCTGTAAGTTGGGCTTATTACCCATATCAAATTTCAGGACACCGCCCTTCAACAGGTCTTCATGTTTCACATAATTCTTCGTATATTCATTTCCATCCAGACGAAGCGATTCAATATACATATTTTCAGAACTATTGTTTGCTGCATCAATAACCAATGAACGGCCATTCTCAAGATGAAGTGTAGCTTTCTTGAACAAAGGAGCACCGAGAACATACTCATCGGTTCCCGGACAAACCGGATAGAAGCCTAATGCTGAGAACACATACCAGGCAGAAGTCTGCCCATTGTCTTCATCTCCACAATACCCATCAGAACCTGGAGTATACATACGGTTCATCACCTGACGCAACCAATATTGGGCTTTCCAAGGCTGCCCGGCATAATTGTACATGTAAATCATGTGCTGTATAGGCTGGTTACCATGCGCATAGTTACCCATGTTCATCACTGTCATTTCACGTATTTCATGAATCACCTGTCCATAATAGCTGTCATCGAAGATGGGAGGAACAATAAACACAGAATCCAGCATTTCGACAAAAACTTTTTCACCACCCATCAAATCGATCAAACCTTGCGGATCGTGGAAAACGGACCAGGAGTAATGCCAACTGTTTCCTTCTGTAAAGGCATCTCCCCATTTCAAAGGTGAGAAAGGTGTCTGGAACTGCCCATCTTTATTACGTCCACGCATCAACAGGCTTTCCTTATCGAACACGTTCTTATAGTTCATAGCACGATTGGCAAAAAGTTTCTGCTCTTTCTTCGGACGATCCAGCGCTTTTGCCATCTGATAGATACACCAGTCATCATAAGCATATTCCAGAGTACGGGCAGCATTCTCATTGATCTTTACGTCATAAGGAACATAACCTAATTCATTATAATATTCATAACCGAGACGTCCGGTAGAAGAAACTTCAGGATGTACATTCTTTGTGCTT
>USSR01000075.1 GCA_900557355.1 uncultured Bacteroides sp. | reverse complement strand
AATATTTACAGTGATATCCTCACAGGAACAATGGATGCTTTTGCCTCTATTATCTCCAATAACGTGAATACGATCATGAAACGCATGACAAGTCTGTCCATCGTTCTGATGCTCCCGACATTGATTGCCAGTTTCTATGGTATGAACGTGGATATTCATCTGGAAGAGGTACCCTTCGCTTTCTCTTTGATCGTACTATTTTCCATCGGATTGTCAACACTTGCGTTCGTGATATTCCGAAAGATTAAGTGGTTCTAAAAGTGCTTATTAGAGGCTGCCAGAAAAAACTGGAGTAAAAAACGCCCTTATTACAAATGAACTGCACCCCAAAAGTTAAACACTAAACTTCAAGGGTGCAGTCAATATTCAGTAATAAAACGGATTTCTCGTTTTACTACCAGTCTCCTACAATGCTCTCACTTCCTATCTATTACCTCAAATATCTTCCTGGCAATCATTTTCATTCCTTTGTCATTGGGATGTGTAATTATAAAATCCTGTTTTACTTTATAAGGCTTGCTTGATGTACTATACAATTTATCACCAATCTTGGGATAAACTCCTTGCTGCTCGCTAATCCACGCAAGCGGAACATACTCAAGTCCATTTCGGTTTGCTGCATTTATCAATGCTTCTTCTTTGTCAGCATCAGGCCAGAAACAACCGGTAATAATAACATTAGAAGTATATTTCTTACATACATTTACAAGATCAAGAATCCTCGTTTTAAACAGTTCCTTGTCATGTACATTTTCTCCGAGCCTTATAACTATCAAATCTTTATTCAGGCACTTCTCCCCAATCAAAGAATCAATATTACAATTTAAGTTCTGTTCCCAATATGCAATATTCAGTGGAGTAACCGTTGACGAATCATTATACTTTTTAAGCATAGACTGAAGCTGATGACAATAATCATATTCTTCTTTTGATGCCGCCATCCCCCAATCAGAGAACCACTCAATATCATGTTTTACCCCATGCTTAGTTATCGAATTACCCAAGCATAATACATTAGTTGCTTCACTAATGTCTAATAAGGTGTTTGTTTGGTAAACAGGATTATTAACTGTAAACAGATAGTTTCCTGATCCGACCTTCAATTTAATCCCTATTGGACCATTTTGATTAACCTCCATATTAATAATATCCGTGACTGATGTCAGAGCCACACCGTAATCCGTTATATCTTCAAATGTTGCAGCAGGCAGACTAATTACTGCTTCACTATTAGCCGGAACAGATACTTTCAATTCGTATTTTTCCCGTTCCTTTTTCCATCCACAACGAATCAATCCATAAGGAGACTCGTAAGAAGTTGTAGCAGATGTAATATCACCGACTATTTGAGGATCAATTAATACTGTTTTATACCCCAATGACTGTTCTGTCTGGCCTATGCCGCCTATACCACTATACAACCATTCCATCAAGTGTCCTAACATAAAATGATTGTTAGACACAAATCCGAACGCCTGCCATGATTCTGTAAGCGCTGTCGCATCATGTGCTAACTGCCAACCATAACCAGGAACATCATACCTACAATTCATTTTATAAATCAGTTCCGACAAATGATTAGCCTCCAACGCACGTAACACATATCTATATCCTATATCCCCAGCCGTCAATGCATAATTTCGACTTTGTATATCACAAACCAAATTATCAAGTACCATTTGTTTGTGAGCCTCATCTGCTAAATCCATGAATAGAACAATTGCATTAGCAGTCTGACTATTGCGATCATAGATATTCGATAAAGAATCAAAAAATGTACGATTAAAGGAAACCTTAATGCCGGCTGCCAATTTTTCATATACCTCCACATCTTCAGAAATACCTAAAAGCCGAGCAATCTTCTGCATGATAACGGCATTGTAATAGTAGGTTGCTGTTGCCGTCACTCCATTGGATGTCAATTGCGAATTTCCCGGAACATCTGGTCCTATGTCAAACCAATCGCCTAAACCATAAGAAATTATATGATCTTTTGCACGGGAGGCCAGATAGTTCATATATCTTTTCATTGCAGGATAAAACTCTGTCAAAGCCCTGTCGTCTCCATACCATAAATACGAATACCAGGAAGATATAATAAATGCACTTCCCCACTCTGGCGTATCTTCGAACCCTTCTTTAAATCTCACATATTCGGGTGCAATGGAGGGGATCATCCCTTCTTCCGTTTGCGACAGATACATATCTCTTATTATCTTGCCATACATTCGGGACATATTGTAACGATATTGCAGGGAGTATTGCATCAGATAAGCTTGTTCCACCCAACCCAGTTTTTCCCTATGAGGGCAATCAGTCAGCACACTGGCCATATTGCTGCGCATAGCCCAGTCTATAAGATTATGTATTTTATTAAACAGAGGATTGGAGCAAGAAAAACTCCCTGTTTCAGGAGCAGCCAAACAGGTGTGAACTCCAGCAAGTTCCATTATAACCGGAAGTTTATCCGGATTTTCCTCTCCTGCCGGAATCGCACCCTCCACTTCCACATAGCGAAAACCATAATAGGTGAATTGTGGTTGCCATGTTTCAATACATTGCCCCCCCCGAAGTTTATAAGTAAAGTAAAAAGGCTCTCCTGACGCTGACTGATTGACTGTGTGATTCCGGTTCAGTAATTCCGCAGGTGTCAGACGTACACTCTGTCCTCTTTCTCCCTTTACACAAAGACGAATTACTCCCGAAAAATTCTGCCCCAAGTCATATACCCAGTTTCCCTTCTCATTTTTAGAATACGTAACCACCGGTATTTCTTCTCTCATTCGGAGCGGTTCGGTTTGTTGGGAAACCATCTTAGGAGAATAGTCGGCAACTAATACATTCTTCCAGTCACTACGATCAAAATCTGCATACATCCATCCTGGCTGCTCTCTAGTTGCATCATAGTCTTCTCCACCATATATACTGGAGAAGGCCACAGGACTTTCACTTACCTTCCACGACCTATCAGATACAATCTCCTGAACGGAAGCATCGTCATAAACAATTCTCAAATATAACTTCATTTTAGGAGCGCCATAAGAAATCAGCAATTTAAAATAACGTTCCTGCGGTACATTGTAAAATCCATTTCCAAGCATAATCCCCAATACATTTTCTCCACGCTGCAATAAGTCCGTTATATCAAATGATACATAAAAGGCCTCTTTATCGTATAAAGTCCACCCGGCATCCAAAAAGTGATTACCCACTTTCCCACCATTCAGAAAAAAATCAAAATGTCCCAAACCTGAAACATAAGCAAAAGCTCTACTGATCTTTTTATCTTTCACTCTAAACTGTTTCCGAAATTGAGGAAGTTTATACATCCCTACCTTTTGGGTAGGCAAAGCTGCCTCCTCCTGATAATGAATACCTTTTACTCGTCCTTCGTCTTTCTCCATAGAAATCCATTGAGCATTTCCCCAATCGGAATTTACCAACAAACCAGTAGCAAATGTATTTATCTGACTCCATGCGGACACCTTGTCTTCATCATTCCAAATTCTAACTCGCCAATAATAGACCTCGGACGATTTTAATTTTAAACCTTTGAAAGGAATAAGAATTGATTTGTCAGAGAAAACCTTTCCGCTATCCCAAATATTAACTCCACTATTCATCAATTTGTCCGGAGAATCAGCTACACACACCTGATAAGCATATTGTTTAAAATTACGCTTTTGAGCATATATCTTCCAACTGAAACGCGGAGACTGCGAATCTATCCCTGTCGGATTCTCTGCCTGTTCGGTAGTCAGGCAATAAACAGAAAAAGAGTCATCAGCAGACACATTCACCGCTGTCAATAACATGAGGAAAAGAACTATTCTATGCATCCCACTTTTATTCTATAATTCTAACTTTGTTATTCTCAATCGCTACATCTTTAATCGTCAATCTTTCCAGCCCTGTCGTATTGGGTGAATGATAAGATATTTTCAAAATTCCGTTTTTATCTCTGAACAACATGGCGTGCCCGCCATCATCATCATTCAAAGGTTCCGGCATTTGTACCCATGGGCCTTGCACATTACCCGATTCTGACAACGCTTGAGCAATACAATATTTACCATCCTTGGTAAAGCTAGACCACAACATAAGAAGCGCACCACTCTCTAAACGATAAACAGTTGGGGCATCAGTCACATTACCCGTATTCTCGCCTAAAGTAACCGGACCTACCCAAGGAGCCTCGGAAGCCTTAAACAGCAAATGTGGTTCCCCAACCGTCGTTGTCAAATCATCTTTCAATTGTTGAATATATATTTCTCCATCACCGACTTCTACCCATTCACGACAATAAAAAATCCATGGAATCCCTTCCGAGTCAACATAAAGAGAGCCATCCAAACACGTCCATTCCTGTGGAGTAACAGGGGCGTTGACTAATGGCTGGAAAGTTCCAGTCACTCTATCCGAAACCAAAACAGAAGTACCTCTTTTTACTCCCGGTGCACTCAACGTGATAAACAAATAATATTTGTCTTTATATTTATAAAAATCGGGAGCCCAAAAGTCTTCTTTTCCCCAAAATCCGGCAGAAGGGAGAAATGAATATCCATTCTCCTGCCAAGTAAGCAGATCTTTGCTCTTGTATGACTTTACTTTCAGAGTACCATTTACATGCAAGTAATAATAATCAGTATCCGCATCATAAAAGATAAAAGGATCTCTCACTTTCAATTGGCTTGCATCAATCTCTGTTACTTTTTGCTGAATGTCATCCGTATTGCTACAAGCAATAAACAACAAACTAAGCAATGCAAATGACTTACATAATAATTTTGATATTCTCATCATAATCGTTTATAGTATTTATATTTATTATTTTTACACGATATCATTTATACCTATCATATTTTCCATCAAGAATCACCTCTTTCACCGCTTCCAAATACCCGAATCCAGACTTCATATCAGGCAAGAGATACCCTCCCTCTATCCATTCATTCCAGGAAAAGACTGTAATCAGCTTCGGCAAAGCCGGACGGACATCCAGATATTCTTTTGCTTTTTGAAGATAAGTCGCGAAACTTTGAGGAGAGTTGTTATAATGTACTACATCTTTTTGGGTTTTATGAGGAAATCGTGGGGTATCGTCCCAACCGACAGAAGCATTAGGAAAATAAGGAACAGAAAGAGCCTCTACCCATTTATCCATTCTTTCCATGGATTCCTTTCCCCAAGTCATATAATCTTCCGGATGCGGACCGCCCCAGTTATAATGTGTCATACTGTTGATGCCCAATTGCTCTATTTGCTGCAACATTTTCTCGTCAGGCATACCTCCGCCGATAATTGATTGTATATGCAGTTCGGGAAATCCATATCTTTTTACCTCTTTTCTAAAATAGTCAAGTGCTTTACGGGCCTCATCCACAGTACCGAAGCTCTGAACAAACTTCTCCAGGCCAAAGATTGAAAAAACAGGAGCCCCATTTATTTTGAAATAGTTACCTTTCGCAAAATATTGATTAATGACTCTATCCACTATGATTTTAAAATTTTTCCAGTCCACGGAAGCATCCCACAGCAACGATTCATCATTACCATATTTATGCACATTCCAATAGTTCTTCTTTACATCATGGTTAGCCCACATAATATAGAACTGCATTTTCTCATTATTACGTGCTTTCAAAAAGCCATCATTGATACAACTTTCAAGAAACGGCCCTTCATCATACCAATACCAATCGAATATAAAAACATTCACCCCATGTTGCGTAGCTGCATCAATCCATTTTTCCATCACTTGCGGGTTATTATCCATTTCATAACCCCACAAAGGTTGTTTAGGCTGATAATGGCCTTCAAAGCGGGGAGTACCTTTTTTAATAATTTCCCACTCTCCCGTCCCCGCCGGCCATAATAGTTCATGTCCTTTAGGCCGATCGTCATGACAGGAAGGCCAGACGTAGGCAGCAACACTGTAACCAGAATGCGTACCTCCTACAATAGCTTGTGCTGCAACTTGCCCTACAAAAGCAAATATACCTGTCATATTCAACAAACAGAAAACAATATACTTGAGTCGTTTTTCTTTTATCATTTTATTATCCCAATTTATGAATCGGAGTTCTTCCGATTCTGTTTATAACACCTAATAACATACTCCGCCATCATCCGGCTATTCTTCCTATAAATGATAAATCATAATAGGAAGACATTATATTACTCCCAAACAACATTAGTCACAAAGTCATTTTTTTGTATAGCTTCATCTCCGGTAATTTTCGTTCCATTGACAAAATAGTCCTTAATATATACATTGGAAACCTGATGTTTCTCATCATAACCTTTCAGTTCAATACTGGAAAAAGAAGAGCCGGTACAACGTATATTACTGAATCGTATATTGTCAATACTTCCGCGAGTCACATCACTAGACCATTGTGTTCCATAAATACCTAAAGAAATTGCCCTTCCCCAGCCTTTTGTATCCATAGGTGTATCACCCAACATCGCTCGTTCCCGTATCGGTTCCTCAATAGAAATATTGTTGAAAACGACGTTTTCGATATGACCTCTATCTCCATTTTGTATATCCATAGCCACCATGGTAAAGCGTGGTACATAACAATTGGATATCATAACATCCTGAATCGTATCAGCTACCGTTTCCGCACCAAACTCAAAAATCTTGCCCCAATCATTCCAAAGCACACAATTGTCTACTCGAATACCTTTAATGGTCTGTTGCTCCTCATACGCCCACTGTAATCCCTTTATCGCTATATTATCATCAAACGCTCTAATAAAAGAATTCTTTATGACTATATTGCTACTATTCACAATATCAATCCCATCAGAATTATACCGCCAAAAACCTATCAACTTAATATTATCAAATGTAACCTGGTCACAACAAGAAGGTACAACTCCCCATTCATGAGCATCTCTCAATATAATACCTCCAATATAAGCGTTACGTACTTTATGCAGACTAATCATATGGGGAGCAACACCTCTTGCTATCCGGCTTGCATCAAGTATTCCTTTACCTATTACTTTGATATTAGAAGTGTTCTCGCTCCGAATGACTCCATAAACAATTGCTCCTTCGTCTATATAAACTGTTTCATCGCTTTTTACATTAATCACTCCGGCTTCATGAACTCCGGGGCCATAATAATGAATACGACTATCCTCTTTATCCACTTGTATTTGCTCCTTAGGATTGACGAACAAATGCAAAGCTTTATGATGCCCATTAACCTCAACAACAAACTGACAAGGATTAGTGACAACAAACTCAATCGTATTTCCTTTCACTTCAGGAATAATACCAAACTCTTTAGGACGTATATCACAACTTTCAATCTTCTGCTCCGTTGTTATTCTCACAGTCTTACCAGCTTCATAATCAAATGATGCAAAAGATGCGATTTCTGTTTGTTCCAAAGGACGCTGATATCCCGGCCAGTTCTGATTGATAGGATACTTAGACACCCGTGCCTGATAAACAAATACAGATTCTCCCCCTACCTCTACTTTGAAGTTCTCCGAAGAAAATTCACCGATATTCCCCGAATCACCTTTATCCGCACAACAAGCTACACTTATCCCTAAAAATACAATTAATACATATTTCAAATACATAGTTATCTTTTTACAATATTACAGTTATGGAATCGGGCAGAAGATGCCTGAAAAGAAAAGAACAGTCTTTATACTCCTGGGGCATCTTCTACACTTTTATTATTAATTCTGATATCCCGGATTTTCCTGCAAATTAGAATTATTTCCTGTACGCGACAACGTGATAGGAAAATAATAATTGTGTTCATAGAAGTTGGGAGACGTACCTGTACCATCTACATTATCCAATATCTGGAGTTGATACTTGCCGGTTTCGTAATCCAAAATATAACGTAATCCGGAATTGGGTTTGGAAAGAACATCCACTGCAATTCTCCAACGCCGTACATCCCAATAACGATGTCCTTCAAAGGCCAATTCCACTTTCCGTTCGTGACGTATTTTATCACGATCTACCGATTCGAGTGGGGATATTCCTGCACGTTTTCTTATATCATTCACGGCCTCCAGGGCCTCTCCCGTTTCTCCCAATTCAAAGGCTGCTTCTGCCAGATTCAACAATATCTCTCCATATCTGAAAACAAGATAATCAGTACTTGAAATGCCCGGGAACTGAAGTGTGTTATTACCCTCATCCAAATATTTCATTACACCAAAACCGGTTCCGAAACCATTGTCTACAGATTGGGTTCCCAATGCTAATACTCCTTGATACGAACCATCATTCTGTATTGTTCCGTCAGGCAGACGAAGTCCATTGTGATAATCAACCATCGCTCCCTTCCAAGCTGTGTTCTGCGTGTAAATTGTAGCAAAGAAACGAGGATCTTTGTTTGCCCACAGTTCGTTTGTTGTCCATAACCCTTGTTGAATCCGCGTCCTGTCCAACGCACCTGAAGTTCCGTCAATATGTTCGAATGCTTCAACCATTTCAAGATAAGGAGCATCTTTGTTTCCTGCTCCCCATGCTTGTGGTTTGGGGCATTGTGCAAAGTCATATCCCCATGAGTGTCCTCCGCTATAATCGCCACTGTTTATGGAAGTCGGAGAGTCATTATGTCGTCTAGCTAAAATTACTTCACAATTATTCTTAACAAGAAAGATATTCTTAAAATTAGTCACCTTATCTGCATTTACATCATACAGAGAGTGTTTTTTACCTATTTCTTTTGATGCCTTATAAGACTCACGATAATAATGTTCAGCCAATGATGAGGGGATACCCAACAAACCATTCATTTGTACCTTTCCGAATTGTGCAATACTGCCTGCATATAATGCCGCACGGCTCTTTAGCGCTAACGCAGCGTATTTCGTCGGCCTACCCAAATTATCATCCCCAACTGTCTCATACAAGTATTCATTATTGATAATATCATCCATCTCTGCAAGAATAAAGTCATATACTTCCTGCTCCGAATTACGGCTGGGATACAATTCCTCCCAAGACTCGTCCAACGCTTGCGGAACAGTAATCAGAGGAACACCACCATAACGTTTCACCATCGCAAAATAATTATAGGCTCTCAAAAAACGTGCTTCTGCCACCCGCTCATTTTTCAGTTCCTCCGCTACCGGGGAACCGGGGACACGCTGAATAAATTCATTTAATGCACGGATGGTATTATAAGGAAGTTCCCACCATTCCAAAAGTCCTCCGCCAATGGTCAATCCACCCGCTTTATAGGTCCTGACTGCATCTGTATTATATGCCCAGTTTACTTTAGCCTCATCCGCAATCTCATTAATCCAACACATTCCCATTCCCAGCTCACTCTGCCAGAAATTTCCTCCGTTAGTGAAATATCCGGGAGTTTCATTCACCATTACAGAAGTCTGATAGTAGCACTCCGCCAGATAACTATCAATCAGGACCGGGTCACTCCACACTGCATTATCAGAAATAATGTCTAAAGGTTCCTTATCTAATATATCCAGACAAGACGTCATCATAAACAACCCTAAAAATAAAAGACTCTTTATCTTTTTCATAGCATGCATATTTATTTATATTTTAAAATGAAATATTCAATCCCAAACTTATTGTACGCTGTTGAGGATAATAATATCCTACATTCTGCGCTTCGGGGTCAATTCCATATTTACCCAGACGATTAAAAGTCAATAAATTGGTCCCGGACAAGTAGACTCTGGCATTATTTATATGGCATTTCTCTAAAAGTTGTCTTGGCAGACTATACCCCAACGATGCTACTTTCAATCGCAAATAGCCCGCTTTTTTATAAGTAAAATCCGAAGTGTAATTGTTTGTAGATGCTCCTCCCAAACGTGCATAAATGGCATTAGCATCATTATTCTCCGGACTCCATCTTTCTTCGTAAAGCAAAGTGGAATACAAACCATTACTTATATTTTGGTTATACCCAAAAGCACCTTGGAAAAGCATACTAAGGTCGAATCCTTTATAAGATAAAGCAACGTTAAGACCATATATCCAATGCGGCATAGTGCTACCTCCGATCTCTTTCTGGTCTTTCCAGTTGATAATACCATCCCCATTCAAATCCTTATACCGCACATCGCCCGGTTTAAGCATAGCGTTCCCTTGCAGGTCTTCATAATATGGAGCTGCATCTATTTCAGCCTGACTGGTAAACAATCCATCAGAAACATATCCATACACACAGTCTGTCCATTTTCCGCTTTGCTTAAAGATTCGAGCCTGGTCCGAATCTGTATAATCAGGTTCCTCATAATATTTCCATTTGGCACGCGACCAAGAAATATTTCCACTTACATCATATTTCAACTGATTCACAGCACCTGAAGTTCCCAGTTTGATTTCAAATCCCCTATCATTAAGGCTATTAATATTCTCCGGTGGCAAATTTGCCCCAAAAGTCGAAGGTAATGACATCAACCGCGTAGCAGGAATACCTGTACGCTCACGATAGAACACATCCACCTCTCCATATAGTTTCCGATTAAAGAAGGAGTAGTCAATACCTATATTAGCAATTTCTACTTTCTCCCATGTCAAATTAGGATTAGCCAAACCTGTGGAAACCATTCCTTGTATTGATTCCTTGCCCAATAAATAGGCATGCCCATAAGTATAGCCGGATAGATACTGAAAATTACCTACGCCATCATTTCCCGATTGTCCATAACTTAAACGTAATTTCAGGTTATCTATAAAACGTACCTGTGATATAAACTTTTCCTCCGAAAGCATCCATCCTACAGATACACTAGGGAAATAGCCCCAACGTTTTCCAGGAGGGAATTTAGCTGATGCGTCAGCACGGAGAATCGTTTCTAACAAATACTTATTCTTATAACTGTAATTAACCCTTCCAACAAAACTCATACGCCCCATTTCGCTTGCATAGCCATTATTGGTCATCCCTTCGGTACTGCCTGCAAACATCTGGTCAATAGCAGTCATCATAAAGTCTTTTCTTGAAGCAAACAAATAGTCGCCCGAGTAATTGATTGCTTCATATAAAGCCATAGCTGTCAAATGATGAGTATCATTAAAATTATTTTCATAATTTATAGAGTACTACTGCGTAAACATCTCCGACCGTGAATGTGCCTGACTTAATGAGGCCTTGGAACCATAGGTCCCTGCTAATGTATAAATATCACTGCCGGGATCGTACGTGTAAAGATCTACTGGCTTGTTGAATATTTTATTAAATGAATAAACCTTCCGGTAGCTCTCAAACATTTTTATAGACAACCCTTTCACTGACTTAAACTTATATTCCAATGAAGCTGTTCCACGCAAATCTTCACCACGAGCATCATCATATCCGCTTATATCCCTATTAGAACTGACATGCAAACCACCAACACCTGCCCCAAAAGCATACGGAATTTTATCAGGATCGGGCAAAGTAGCCGGATAATAAGGAAGAGTATTCCAATAATCCTGCCAGATGCTTCCTCCTACTCCCATACTACGGGTAGTGTAGTTTCTTTGTTCCTGACTATAAGCAAGATCGAGTCTTAAAGTCAGATTATCCAAAATCTTGGCATCAATATTAGATTGCAGATTGAATCTCTCATAATTCCCTCCATTCTTCTTAATCATCGTTTCCTGATTCAGATAACCAAAGAAGCCATAAAATTTAAGTCTGTCATTTCCACCTCGGATAGATATATTATGTTGTTGTTCTGGGGCCCAATCTCTGATAAGTTCTTTATACCAATTAGTGTTCGGAAAAAGAGGATCTGTTCCATCATAATATTTCTGTATCTGATCTTCTGTAAACGGGGCACTGGCTTCAGGCTGTCCGGATTGAAGCCACGCTTCTCTTTCCATCTCTGCCCGTTGTCCCGAACTTGCCGGTTTCAACATTTTCGTTACTCCCTGCCAAGTGAATGTTGTGTTGAGAGTAATCGTAGGCTTCTGGTCTGTTCCTCTCTTGGTTGTAATTAAGATAACACCATTACCGGCCCTTGCACCATAGATTGAAGCTGCTCCATCTTTCAATATAGATATAGACTCAATCTGATTAGCATCAATATTGTCAAGTGACGCTTCAATTCCATCTACAATTATCAAAGCACTACCAAAACCACGAACATTTAATGTGGCAGAATCTGATCCTGGTTGTCCACTTGACTGGGTAGCAATCAAGCCGGGCAATTGTCCGACAAGTGTATTGGAAGCAGTAGCAACAGGAGCGATTGTCAGTTTATCAGCTTTCACACTCGACACTGCCCCTGTCAGATTCCCTTTTCTCTGTGTGCCATAACCTACAACAACTACTTCATCTAACATTCTCGAATCTTCCTGCATCCGGATAATCATATTAGAATACCCTTTCACAATCTGATTACGATAGCCAACGTAAGAAATTGCCAAATTAGTATTTTCCGGTATCTCCAAAGAAAATTTGCCATCCAAGTCTGTGATTGTTCCTTTCAAGGTCTTTTCTGAGGTGACAGTAGCTCCAATAATCGGCTCTCCATTTTCATCTGTTACACTACCACTAATCACAATATTCGATTCTTTTTTCGAATCCGGACCAGAAGAAGCCTCTTTTATCTTAAAAAGAAGAACTTTCTTACTTTTAATTTCAAATCCCACACCTGTACCTTCCAACAATTTATTCAAAGCTTCCTTTAGCGGTTTATTCACAAAGTTCACACTCACTTTTTGCTTAGAATCAATCACATTATCGCTATAAAAAATTTTATAACGGGTCTGTTTACTCAATTCATCAAAAACTTTCCCGATAGGAGTATCTACGACATCAATTGTCACGTTTCTTGTTTGCGCAGACACTATCTGCACATTTCCAAACAGGATAATACAAAAACATACTAAAGCGAGACTCCATCCAGCCATTCCACATCTGCAACGTGGAATTTTTCCTGTAAGTCTTTTCTGCTGAAAATTCTTCATAATCAATTAGATATTAAATTGTAAATTAACAAATTCGCGAATTATATTATTGAAAATCTCAAAATAGAAAGCACATAGAAGTAACATACGCATTATATTTTCTATAATTACGTAGAACTAAATTACAAAAGGGGGCATCGTTACTCGTTTCTCCCAACAGAGTGTTTATCTGTAAACGGCAGTTAGCGTATAATTACAGTTCGAGTTCCATAATTTATCGAATAATGGACTTGAGGCGTGATAACAGTTATATCATTTAGAATTTCCTCCAATGATTCCTGTTCCAACACGATATTATAAACGATATTACTGATTGAATCTGTTTGTAGTTCAAAACTATATTCATATTTCTGCTTTAGGATATCTATCAGTTCCTGCAAGGTTTTGTGCTTAACCACAATCTGCCCTCGCATCCAATCACCAATTTCTTCTATGTCTACCTGATTTAACTGGTATTGTCCAGTCTGAACATTATAAACCAGTTGGGTCCCAGGTCTCAATTCTGATAAAATATGTTCATCCTCCGTTTCGTTCTCCAAAATTTGCACTTTCCCTTCTTTCAAGCTTGTATAAGAGCAAATATCTCCCGGATAAGCCTCAACATTAAATTTCGTTCCCAACACCTTGACCGTATACATACCTGCATCAACTAGAAAAGGACTTTTTTCATCATGGAGTACCTCAAAATATGCCTCTCCACTCAATGCAACTTTCCTGTTTTTTCCATCAAAAGTACCCGGATAAACCAACTTTGAATTTTGATTCAACTTTACTTTTGTTCCATCATCAAGAATGACTGTTGTTCTCTCCCCCTCTGCTGTTATAATAGTATTCATCATTGATGAGGGCTGGTGGAAATATGTTTTATATCCATAGCCCATAGAAAAGAATACAATTAAAATTGCCGCATATTTCAAATAGGAGCTAAATACATTCTTACTTTGATGCTGCTTCCTGATAGTTCCAGATAACTTCTCCCAACCATGAGCTGTATCCGCTCTTCTGGATAATTCTTCCCATCGTCCAAGCATATATAGATCCTTCAAACCAAAAAGAAACTCTTGGTTTTCCTTATTTTGCTCTAACCATCCTATTACCTTCTGGCTTTCTTCTTCGCTAAGCTCATTTTTAAGGTACTTGACTAGTAAACTATTTTCTATATCAGAAATCATCTTGATAAAGTATTTAATAAATTGGACAATACTAAGAAAATCGCAGGAACAGCATATTCCCTCATTGCATGGCGCATTATTTTTATAGCTTTGTATATTTGGTTTTCAACGGTTCTTACCGAAACTCCCAGTTTTTCTGCTATATCTGCCGCTTTCACATCCTGCTCCTTACTCAAAATAAAAATCTCACGGCATTTATCAGGTAAATCATTTATTGTTTTTACATATAGATCCTCTACTTCTTTCATAAAAACAGTTCCTCCATTGATATTATCCGAACTATAATAAGACATCTCAATTTCTTTCAGTTTCAATTCCGATAAACTAGAGAAATCACTCAAAAGCGTTCTTTTTCTCAAATAGCTCAAACATTTACTCTGAAATATTTTGAAAAGATAAGACGATACAGAATAGTAAGTAACCAAACGTTCCTTATTCTCCCAAAAGGCTATAAAAGTCTCCTGAACCAAATCTTTAGAAGCCTCCTCGTCGCCCAATATTCCAACCCCGTATGCAAATAGTCTGGGCTGGTATTTCTTATAAAAATATTCAAAAGCTTTCAGATCACCTTTGCATATATCTTTATAGAAAGAATCTGTTTCTGTTTTCATATCTTATCTTTAAGTATCTTACTTGTATTGCTTTTCATTGCAATTATAGTTAAAGAGTAGTTTACTAGCTAAAATACTCATTCTTATTTTTATGTTATATAGCATAGTTATTTGTTCTATAAGTTGAATATACATGACACATGTTAGTCATTAAATAGAAGGTAGATAATAACAAAGCAGCCTGTCATCTATAAACTATCTATATAGTTATGATGACAGGCTGAAATTATACGTTTTTTATTCTATAGAGAATTAATTAAAAGAGAATGTTTAGAGAGAGAAATTAAAATATCTTATCCTTCTTTACTTGCTTTTCTTCCGCCCAACGGAATAGAAACTCCAACGAATCCATTCACAGAGTTAGAGTTCTTGCCTAAGAACATATAGTCAGTTCCGACAAACAGAGGACCTAATTTCAGACCCAGACCGAAAGATTTACCGGCTGACTGGATAGCTGAGTAACTAAGTGCTACATTGAACCAGCTTTTCGGACGGTAGTTTGCAGAGAATGTTAATTCTGTAAGAGCATCAGGCTGTACAAAACGAGTGGTTGACAATACACCCACTGCCAATTTGTTATTGAAGAATCCATATTCTGCACCTAATACTAGGGTAGAAGCAAGACGAGATTTACGAGATTCTTTAGCATCGCTTACTTCGAGTTGCAACATGTCATAGTCAAGTACATCACCATTTGTTACACGGTCCATATATCCTTGAGCGTCATTCTGCAACTGATTTACAGCGTTCATAACAGTATTCGGATTATTCGGATCAACCATATTTGCATAGGTACTTCCTTTAATATCAATCGGATCCGGATTAGCAGATGCAATCTTTGTACTTGATTTTGACCAAGAGATAAAACCTAAGTCAAGAACAGAAGCAGATACAGTCAGATTATCCAATATTTTATAAGAAGCTCCTAAATCGATACCAAAACCGTACCCAGCTATACCCAATTTACCGCTATCGAAATCAAAGTCAGTTACATAATCTTTACCCTCTTCTTCTTGCAATTCCAAGCCTTTGAAAGAACTTTTCAGTTCGGCACCAACAGTCAAGTTTGCATGATAGTTATTAAACTTATCCTTTAATTCTTGTGCTGCCTGTGCTGCCTGTGAAGGGCTCATAGAATTCCAATAGCTCTCACTTGACCACTGATTTATTTGTTGATCACTAGGTAAATTAGCGCTCATTGCAACTCTATTAAGTTTCAACTCCATGTTACCAATACCCAATAAAGCTTTCACTCTAGCACCAACTGTCAAACGGCTATTAATCTGACGTGAAAGTCCTAAACCAATTTCAGTATAAGCATTAATGTTCAATTGCTGACCACTAATATCATAGTTACTATTTCTCCAGTTTTCTTCAACTGTTTCCATCTCATTCAAGAAGGTAAACATATTCTTTGTCAGGTTAGCACCGATATCTGTACGAAGACCGATATTGAATGACCAAAAGTTTTTTCCTTTATACCATCCTGCAGAAAGAATTTCTGTACTGAAGTTCACAT